>JARDZO010000246.1 GCA_029240815.1 Brevibacillus sp. | reverse complement strand
GGAACACCAACAGGCTAGTCTCTTCCCAATGTGGGGAGGCTGGTCTTTTTTTTTGTTTGTTTGAAGGTGCCGGAATGCGGGAAATTAGTGGACAGCAGCTAGTAATATCAACGTGGAGGAGATCGTTATGGCTATCAACAAGAAGGTATTAACAGGCTTCCTTATCCTTTTGTCGTTATTGCTCATCATCAGTTCCCTGTCTGTCTTTCAAATGAGTAGAATGGGAGACCAATCGACGCAGATCAAGGAAAACTGGGTCCCCAGCCTTGCTCTGATCAGTGAAATCAATGCCTTGGGTACAAATGTCCCCAGACTGCTTAACCAGATTGGTTTGGAAACCGATGCGCAAGAAATCTCTAAAATGGAATCCCAGATTAAGGTGTACCTGGATCGTATTCATAAATCGACGCTGGAATATGAAAAGTTGATCGACAGTGACGCAGAAAGGCAGATTTATGGTGAGTACAAACAGTACTGGCAGGCGTTTGAACTGCAATTGCCACAAGTGATCGAACTGGCAAAAGGGACCGATACCGGTAAGACGATCCGTGAAGTTAAAAAGGTGACCCCCACTTGGGAACAATCCCAACAAGTTTTGATAAAGCTGAAGGAATTGAACCAGAATGGTGCCACGCAAGCAACGATTGAATCCGTTACCATCTACAATTCAGCCTTCATTACAGTTAGCGTCGTGAGCCTGATCGCCTTAATTGCCGGAATTCTTTTAGCATTCATTACGTTACGCGATTTGCGCTCTATTGCAGCGAGTATTCATCTGTCGTCACAGACGGTCGCCAGCTCATCCGAAGAAATTACGGCCAGTATTCAAGAAATGGCTGGTGGAAGCTTGCATCAGACGAACATGGTCAATAACATTTCTGAGATGATTGAGGAAATGGATAAAGCCATTGGACAGATTGCCACCAATGTGGAACAGACGAGCTCTCTGGTCAATCAGACCTCCGGAATTGCAGAAAACGGCGGGAAAATGATGAGCAAGGCCATGACAGGCATGCAAGAAATCTCTCAAAAAGTTCATTACCTGTTGGATAATTCTCAGAAGATTGATCTGATTGTGACGACGATCAAGGACATCGCAGATCAGACCAAGTTATTGGCATTAAACGCATCCATCGAGGCTGCCCGTGCCGGTGAGCATGGCAGAGGCTTTGCAGTTGTCGCAGATTCCGTCGGCAAATTAGCAAATCAGAGTGGAGAAGCAACCAAAGAAATCATTCAACTTGTGCATACAATGCAAGCGAGTACACGGGACGCGGTAGAAACGGTCCGCGCAGGAAACGACCTGATCACGAGTGCCGGACAATCCTTTACGGAAATCATCCAGTACGTGAATCATTCAGCAGAGAGAATCACTGAAGTGGCTGCCAGCTGCGAAGAGCAGTCAGCGCAGACAAGCAACATTTTGCATTCGGCGCAGAGCATTGCCGCCGTGACAGAGCAGACGTCTGCGAGTACGGAAGAAACCGCATCTGCGACAGAAGAGCTCTCCGGTATGGCAGAAAAATTGAATGAGTTGGTCTCAAAGCTGTAAGTATAAGGCAACTGTCCAAACGATGTCCTCTACAGGGGAGTCGGGTGGACAGTTTTTTTGTACGGATCCGGGTAAAGGATTCAGGCAAAAGGAAGAGAATTACAGAGAAAGGGCTGTAGATATGCATGGGGGTGCATGGAGTGAAGGTAGTTTTAATCGATGATGAACGATTAGCACTGCATTACCTAGAAAAAATGCTGCAAGGTAATGAAGAGCTAGAGATCGTAGAAACCTATTCAGATCCCATTCAGGCTATAAAAGAGATACAACAAATCAAGCCCGAACTGGTTTTTCTGGATGTCGAGATGCCTGTGATGACGGGAATTGAAGCGGCAGAGCAAATTCTTGAACATCTGCCGAATATCCATATCGTGTTTGTCACGGCCTATGAGGGTTATGCGATCAAGGCATTTGAACTGAATGCACTCGATTACGTCTTGAAGCCAGTCCGTCGGGAACGTTTGCAAAAAACGTTGATGCGGATACAAAAAGAAAAGGCAGAGATGGTTATCGAGAGCTCACCTGTTCCATACCGGAAAATCTGTTGTTTCCGCTCCCTCCACTTGGAAAGTTCAGAACGGGGGACAGAAACGTTTCGCTGGCGTACGACCAAAGCGCAGGAATTGTTTGCCTATCTGATCCATCGGCGTGGTCAGCCTGTCAGAAAAGATGTGCTGCTGGACCTTTTTTGGACAGACGTAGAATGGAAGAAAGGTTATGCGCATCTCTATACCACGGTGTATCAGATACGCAAGACGCTGGACAAGCTCGGAGTAGAGTTACAGCTGACCAATTGTGAGGACGGTTATTTGCTGGAGATGAACGATGTTAGTCTCGATGTGGAGGAGTGGGAAAAGCGTTTGCGACAAGCTCCTCCGATTACGAAGGAGACCTTGCAGGAACATTTGAATCTGGTCGAGCTCTATCAGGGTGACTATTTGGCCGAGTACGACTACTTGTGGGCGGAGAGTGAACGGCAAAGGCTGCGAGCGGACTGGTACCATCACGCATCACAAGTCGGGAGTTTTCTGGTGGAAACGAATGAGTATGCAAAAGCAATGGCTGTGTACCTTCGGATGCAGCAAATCACTCCGCACCATGAAGAACTCTTTTTTTGTATGATGAAGCTGTTTGATGCCATAGGGGACCGTGAAGCCGTAGAAGGACAATATTCCCGATTGACTCAAATGCTTCGGGAAGAGCTGGAGACCTCTCCTCAGGAAAATGTACAGAAATGGTATGAACAATGGAAGAACAGCCGATAGAGAAGAAACATGTGAGTCGAGGTAGCCGGGGGGCTGCTCTCGACTTTTTTTGTACAATCGGAGTGGAAAATCCAAGGATGGTTCATTTTGTTCAGAAATTGTTTAGAACGTCCCTGTAGAATTATGCCGATTGGTGTAGGAGGAATGTTTGGAAGTTCCGAAAGGCCTATTTATATTCTTTTTTTCTGGAATATTTTGCATGTTCTAGTGTGCGTCTGGATAAGCGCGGAATGACCGATTGGATAGGAGAACGGAGTGTGGAATGAACAGCATTATGATCGTTGATGTTGCAGCGTTCACGCGGCTCACGATGAGAAGCGTGTTCGAATCGTTGGGGTTTGAGGTCATTGCAGAGGCAGATTCAGTGGAAGAGGCGGTAAAAAATTATCGCTTGTATCGGCCAAAATTAGTCTTGATGGACATCTCCATGACTGGAATGGACGGGCTTAGTGCTTCTAGAAAAATTATAGAGTATGATCGCGATGCCAATATCATCATGTGTTCAGCCATTGTTTATCGCGAGACCGTCTTCCAGGCCATTCGGTCAGGGGCGAAGGATTTTATCGCGAAGCCATTGCAAAAAGAACGGATCGAGCTTTCTATTCGAAAAGTGCTTGGGGAAACAGAGGATGGATGGATGATACCCAAAAAGGAGTAAATCTGTTCAGCTTTCAAATAAAGTTGGGGTGTGTGTATGAAAGTTCTGGTTACAGGCGGGTATGGATTTATCGGTTCATTTGTAGCGGAAAGATTTTCTAAAGAAGGTTATGAGGTGTACATTCTCGATAATTTGTCTTCGGGAAACAGGAAGAATGTATCTTTCAAGCACAAGTCATTTCTTCTATCTGTGGAAGATAAAAAATGCGATGAGGTATTCCGCAGCAACAAATTTGATGTGGTCGTTCACCTGGCTGCACAAATGAGTGTACATACCTCGATGGAGGATCCCCTTCTGGATTCGACCTCTAACATTCTGGGCCTCGTCAACATGCTTCGTCTATCAAGCAAGTACAAAGTCGCCAAATTTATCTTTGCTTCCTCCGCTGCGGTTTACGGAATGAATGAAAAAGTTCCTTTAAGGGAAGAGTCCGCTTGCGATCCAGTATCCGTATACGGGATGAATAAACTGCTAGGCGAGCAATATTGCCATAAGTGGAAGGAACTCTACGACTTGAATACGCTCTGCTTTCGCTTTTCCAATGTATACGGTCCCAGACAAGGCTCTGTGGGAGAGGGTGGAGTCATCTCGACGTTTTTGGATCGTTTGTATACGGACAGGGAGATCGATGTGTTCGGAGACGGAAACCAAACGAGAGATTTCATCTACGTGGAAGATGTCGCGGATGCCATCTATCGATCGGTTACGACGGATTACAACGGTGTGCTGAATCTGTCTACGAACACGCAGAGCAGCATCAACGAGCTGATCGGGTATCTGGAAGAGGAAAAAACGTTTTCGGGAATTAAGCACCGCGCCAAAAGGAATGGGGACATCGACGTATCTGTGCTGGACAACACGCTAGCAAAGAGAAAGCTGGACTGGGTACCGATGTACTCGTTGCGTGAAGGTCTGGAGAAAACATCTCGATGGTTTGCAGAAAGACAGACGCATCAGGAGAACGAGCAGAGGAAGGAAGCAGAGGATAAGAAGGTATGGTCCTTGTCTGCAGACATCCGGTCGTACGTGGAGAATGCGATTGCCTTCCTGGTCGTGCTGGCTTTATCTGTGTTTACGACGCAGGGCGGCATGTTTGACCTGAAACTGATTTATATCGTTTTGATTGGGGCTATTTATGGGACGAGGCAGTCAATCCTATCGGTCATTTTGTCTTGTGGGTTGTTTATTGGAGAGAGCTTGCACAATGGACGGGAAATCGTTTCCTTGATCTACGACGCGAGTGTCCTGTTTCACATTGCTGTGTACATCATTATCGGGGTCGCTGTGGGATATTCCATGGACAAGCGGAGCAAGGAGGTCGTCTCTACTCAGCTTGAGAAGCAGAACGTGGAAGAGAAGTATCATTTTCTCAAGGATATCTACAACGATGTGCTGATGGTAAAGGAAGAGCTGCAGCAGCAGATCGTGAATTCCGAAGACAGCTTCGGGAAGATGTACAACATTACCAAAGAGCTGGACAGTCTGGAGCCAGAGAGAGTGCTGCAAAGGTCGGTTCATGTCTTGGAAAAAATCATGAAGTCAGATGAGATATCCATCTACACCATGAATCAGAACAACTCCTTCCTTCGCTTGATGGCGAAATCAAACAAGAGCGGCTTCGATCTTCCGCGTTCGCTCCGGGTAGAGGATCATGCTTACCTGGCTCACTTAATGAACACGCAAAAGATCTATGTGGAAAGGGAGTTGCGGGACGATCGGCCGATTATGGCCGCCCCGATTTTTGACAATGGCAAGATGGTAGCCATGGTAGCCATTCAGCACCTTGGCTTCGAACATTTCACCTTGTATACGCAAAACCTTTTTCAAGTTGCCGTTCAACTCATTTCAGCTGCGTTGTCTCGCTCGTTGCGTTATATGAACTCCACCTATCGAGAGCGCTACGTGGAAGACACGGCGATCCTGCGTCCTCTGTATTTTTACGAAATGCTGAAAAACAAACGGGATGCAAAGCGACAATTGAACACCGATTTCACGCTTTTGTCAGTCGAGCGTGCGGGAGCGGACGACTCGACCCTATCATCTCGTGTCTCTGGTTCCTTACGTGAGGCCGATTACATCGGAATGGATGAGGAGGGCAAGCTGTTCATCATCTTGTCCAACTCCAATCAGCAGGAAGCCGCTATTGTCGTAGAGAGATTGAAACGAATGGGAATATCGGCGTGGATCATCTCGGATAAGGACAAGCAGTATCTTTCGTTTAAGGACGGCGTGTATGTATAAACTGGCCATGATTCATATCTTGATTTGTTTGTTATACGGGCTCTTGGGTGTTCGCAAAAACAGGGAAGAAGCAGTGGTACGATTTCTTGTCGTCTTTTTCCTGCCGGGCGCAGGATTGTTCCTCTTGCTCATCACCAATTCCTTCAAGCATACAGCTGAAAAGAACGCGCATGATCTGGAGCTGGAAAGTGAGCTGCTGAAGCTGGGGGAGGAATCGAGACTTTTCCAAAAGGCAGATTTGGAGAAAGAAATGAACATTGTTCCTGTCGAAGAAATTCTCCTGGTCAATGATACGAGTACGAGACGGAAAATGCTGATCGATGCATTAAAGGAACAAACGATCTGGCAGATCCGAACATTGGAAACTGCGTTGCAAAATGAAGATTCGGAAACCGTCCATTACGCCGCTGCGGCTCTGACAGAAATGCGGAGGAAGCTTCAGCTGCAGCTCCAGGACTTGTCGGTAAAGTACGAGGAGGACAAGCAAAATCTAGACGCATTGAAAGCGTACGCAAACGTTTTGAAGACGTATCTGGGCAGTACGTTGCTAGATGAGAGAACGACTATGAAGTACACGTACACCTATTCGTTCGTTCTGGAATCGTTGCTAGAGGTCTATCAGGATGAAGCCGCGTATTTTGTGGAAAAAATCAACTGTGAACTGGCAAGCAAGTCTTATGACGCGGCGAAGGCATACTGCGAATGGTTTCATCAGGCACATCCCGACAGTGATTTGCCGTATGTCATGTCCCTCAAACTCTATTATACGTTGCGCAGCTATGATGATTTTACAGCAGAGCTGAAGAGGCTGAAGAGCTCGCCTGTGAGGGTTTCTCATAACACGCTCATGATCATTCGTCACTGGAGTCAGCACGAGAATGAGCAGGATGCTGACCTCGCGAGCAAAGCGGTGCAGGCTGAATACGAATGGGCATTCCAGCAGGCAGCAGCAGGATTGGCCAGCGAGGAGAGTCCAAAAGAGATGGGCGATTGCGAACAATGAGTAAAGATATTTATGTAAAAAAGAATATTTTCATCATTTTGGCGATTGTCCTTTTGCTGGGGATCGTCATCGAAGCGACACGTTCCCAATTTATTTTACAGGTGAGCAGCAATCAGGCAAACGATTTTGTCGCCGCAGCCGGGAAGTCAAAGCAAACCGGGATCAGCGAAGAGGAACTGAGCAAGCTTGAAAGGGAAAGGTTCCTGATTGTGTATGATTCCCAGGAAGATGGAAGCGGCCAAATCACAGAGAACGTCAAGCGCGTTCTCGATTACATGAAAAAAGAGTATGAAACGATCGACGTGAAACAGCTCGCCACTCCTAGCCCTTCTTTCATGACGCTCATCGTCACAGTGGAAGACTTGAATAAGTTCTCCGATTTGGACGCGGTTCTGCACTATGCAGAAAATGGCGGGAGAGTGTTTTTAGCACGTACTCCTGAATACAACGATGGCTTTTACCGAATCTATCGCAAGCTGGGCGTAAATGCGATGGGCAGCCCCGTTGTGACGAAAGGAATTAAGATGACCTCCAACCTCCTAATTCATGGGGAAGAGGCAGAAATCAACGAAAATCTCGTCTTTAACACCTCGATCCCTGTTGAGCTCCAGGAGAGCACCAAGGTGTATGCAGTCGCAGCAGATCAAGAACCACTGCTCTGGGACGTCGCTTACGGAAAAGGAAAGCTCATGATGTACAACGGAACGAATCTGCACTCCTCTATGAACCGAGGGATCATTGCAGGTGCTGTCAGTGTCCTGAATCCTGATTTCATGTATCCGATTATCAACATGAAAATCATGTATATCGATGACTTTCCTTCGCCGTTTCGGCAAGGGATCGATCCTGCTATTTATCGGGAGTACAAAAAGGACATCCCGGATTTCTACAGAGACATTTGGTGGCCGGACATGATCAGGCTGGCTGCGGACTATGACGTGGTTTATACCGGGGCCCTCATCCAAACGTACAATGACCGTGTAGAACCGCCTTTCGAAGACCATGAAGGAACAGACAAAAACAACCTGATTACGTATGGCAGAGATTTGCTGAAGCTGGGCGGCGAGCTCGGCATACACGGCTACAATCACCAATCTCTCGTGACGGATCAGTCAAGGGTCAACGAGCTTGGTTACAACGCGTGGCCCAGTGAGCAAACCATGACAGAGTCTCTCAGGGAACTGGACGAGTACATCAAGCGCATCTTCTCGAATTATGCCATTCGCGTGTACGTACCACCTTCGAATGTCATGGCAGAAGAAGGACGTCAAGCCTTGAAAAAAACGTTTCCTCATGTGAACATCATCGCTTCCCTGTACGCTGAATCTGCGAACAATCTCGAATACATCCAGGAGTTCTCGCAGGCAGAGGATGGAATCATTGAGATGCCCCGTATTACTTCAGGGTACGCGGATACCGATTTGAATAACTGGTACATTGCCAATGCCGCGACCTCGATCGGCGTCTTCTCCCACTTCGTCCACCCGGATGACATTTTGGACAAAGCCAGAAGCAAAGAAAAGACTTGGCCGGTACTGTCAAAGGAATTTCGGTCGATGATGAAAAACTTGTACGACCGGTATCCATGGCTGCGGAGCATGACCGCATCGGAGGGGGGAAGCGAGCTGTCCAGCTATCTCCAAACCAAGGTTTATTTGCAGCACGAGGAAGATAAGATAACGGGCTACATGAACGATTTCGCGACCGATATGTATTTTGTTTTGCGGACGGACAAGAAAATGACAGCCACTGAAAATTGCACAGTCGAATGGATCGATGAAGGTGTCTA
>JARDZO010000037.1 GCA_029240815.1 Brevibacillus sp. | reverse complement strand
AGTATATCGGAAAAAGATGCTGCTGCCAAAAGTTTCTTGGCGACAGGTACTTCCCCGTTGGCTGTGAGTGAGGCGATCAGTGCTGTCGTGAAGGCAGCTGACCTGAAAGAGCTGGCCTATACATATAACGATGAAAAAGTATCTGCCGTCCTGAAGCAAGCAGCCATTACGTACACAAAAGGTGGAGCGATTTCCACTCAAAATGCGCAAGAGCTGGCAGTTGCCATCGATACGGGAATCGTCTCTGCTGGCCAACTGAAAGATGCAAAGGTTACGGGAGCCGTTTCTGCTGACCTCGCGTATCAATTGCTCGGGAAAGTAGCAGAAATCAGCGGGCATTACAAAAACTATTTGGGGACCGTAGGAGAAGAAGGCATCTACGGCAAGCTGGCTCAAGCCTGGTATGAATCCCAGATCATCAAAGCTGGAGAACTGCAGCAGGTGGTCGATACCGCACTCAAACAAAATCTGGTCACCGGTTACAATCTGAAGGATGCTACTTTTGATCCTCATTTTGATCCCGCTCGTACGATCACTTATGGACATAGCGATATCATCCACGCCATCCAGTTGATTGGTCTGCTGAAGAGTGAAGGCATCGATGCGAAAGTTCAGTTTGAACCAAAAACGTCCGCTTTCATTTACCTGAAGGAATGGGGAGAGCCCGTTCAGACCGATGATTATCAAGTCGTTCAGATCGAAAATGGCAACTATATCGCCTACGCGAAAGAGTATGATCTCAGCTTTGAGTTTGCAAGTGTTGACGAGAAGAAGCGCTTCCAGCCGCTAATCCTGAAATACGCCAAGAAAGACTCGGAAGACGCAGTGGGTCTCTTGAAGGGATCCTGGTGGCAGCCGCTTTACCACTCCCGTACCGAGCTGGCTGATTATCCAGTCATCACGAATAATCTGTTGAAAGAAGGGCGGTTCATCGTCCAGTCGTTCTCACTGAATGACCAGTCTGCCAAAGTCGTCGAAGGCTTTAAGAAGCTAGATAATGAGGTCGATATCGAGACCTATCTGTTCTGGGTAGACCAACCGTTCTACAATTACCTGTTAGGTGAATACAAGTAGACAATACGAATGGAGCATCTTTTGAGGAGGCGTGAGACCTGCGGAAGCGGGTAGCGAGCGGCACTTGAAAGGTGCTTTTTTTGAATTCATCGGGTTTTTCCTTTCGACATCGTTTGACATCTCGAAAAAATTCATTTTAACTGTATTCAATAGACTTGCGAGGTACCGCATGAGGTATGATAGATACGAGAACAGCACAATCCATATAGGTTCTGTAAAGGGTCGGCTATTTTTCTAGAGAATGGAGAATTGGATAGATGTACAGCAATTTAGAGGCATGCATCGTTGACTTGGAAAAAAATGGACACTTGGTCCGAATTCGAGAAGAAGTTGATCCGTATTTGGAGATGGCGGCCATTCATCTAAAAGTATATGAAGCCAAGGGACCAGCCCTGTTGTTTGAAAATGTAAAAGGTTCCAAGTTTCGGGCGGTATCCAATCTATTTGGCACGATCGAGCGCAGCAAATTTATTTTTCGCGATACATGGAACGCTGTAGAAAATGTGATTGCACTACGTAACGATCCTATGAAAGCGCTGAAGAATCCTTTTAAGCATGTGGGCAATGGTTTGGCGGCATGGAAAGCCCTTCCGGCGAAACGATCGGGCGGTCAGCCTGTAACAACCCATGAAATCAACATATCCGATCTGCCATTGATACAGAGCTGGCCGATGGATGGTGGGGCTTTTGTCACATTGCCTCAAATCTACTCGGAGGATCCGGAAAAGCCGGGCATCATGAATTCGAATCTCGGTATGTACCGGGTGCAACTAAATGGCAACGACTATGAGCTGAACAAAGAAATCGGCTTGCATTATCAGATTCACCGTGGAATTGGAATACATCAGGATAAAGCAAACAAAATGGGAGCCCCTCTAAAAGTCAGCTGCTTTATTGGAGGCCCTCCTGCCCACACGTTGTCAGCGGTGATGCCCTTGCCTGAAGGGATGAGCGAGTTGACTTTTGCAGGAATGCTGGCGGGCCGCCGTTTTCAGCATAGCTATATCGATGGTTTTTGTATCAGTAACGACGCCGATTTTGTCATTACGGGTGAAATTCACGCGGATGAAACGAAACCAGAAGGGCCATTTGGCGACCATCTTGGCTACTACAGTCTGGCACATCCCTTTCCAGTGCTGAAAGTACACAAAGTGTATGCGAAACCGAATGCCATTTTTCCTTTCACCGTTGTTGGGCGTCCGCCCCAAGAGGACACATCCTTCGGGGAACTGATCCACGAACTGACTGGAGATGCCATCGTAAAAGAAATCCCAGGAGTGAAAGAAGTCCATGCAGTAGATGCTGCGGGGGTCCATCCATTGCTTTTCGCCATTGGCAGCGAACGTTACACGCCGTATCAACAGGTCAAACAGCCGACCGAGCTGCTTACGATCTCCAACCGGATTTTAGGGACAGGGCAACTAAGTCTTGCCAAGTACTTGTTTATTACAGCTGAAGAGAATCAGCGATTGGACACCCACCGTGAAGAGGAGTTTTTGACCTACATTCTGGAACGGATCGATCTGCACCGGGACATTCATTTCCAGACGAATACGACGATCGATACGCTCGACTATTCCGGAACAGGCTTGAATAGCGGGTCAAAAGTCATCTTTGCAGCATATGGAGACAAGAAAAGAGACTTGTGCACAGAGGTGCCGGACACCCTGAAAGACCTTCGTGATTATACCGGAGCCCGTCTGGTCATGCCAGGGATCGTGGCGATGCAAGGACCGAAATTTTCGGATTATGCGCAGACTCAAAACGAAATGAATGCGTTAAGCGTGGCAATTCGGGAAAGAGGAGGACTCCCTTCTTGCCCGATGATCATCCTTTGTGATGACAGTGAGTTCATGGCAGGTACGATCAATAACTTTTTGTGGGCGACCTTTACACGCAGCAATCCTTCCCATGACATTCATGGCGTGAATAGCTATTACGAGAACAAGCACTGGGCATGCGACAATGTGATCATTGATGCTCGGATGAAGCCTCATCATGCACCACCTCTCGTTCCGGATCCGACAGTGGAGAAGAACATCGAGCGATTGTTTGCAAAAGGGGCAAGCTTGGAAGGAATTTTGTAGGTGTATCCGTAGCTGGATGACTTTTGCTTCAATGAAAGAGGGTTCCTATGCTGGACCAAGAGATATTTACGCTAGAACAGATAGAGATTGTAAAATTCAATCCTTCTGATGTGTTGGAAAAGAGAATCTTTCCTGCGGTCACGATCCTCATCACGATCGGTGGAAAAGGCGAATTCAGGGTCGGAATTGCCAAAGACGCGGAGGTCGCTCATATCGTTCTCGCTTGGTACCTAGCGGTTGATGCGATCGATGCCCTCATTCCTGGCGCGAAAAAACCAGAGCAGGTAATGAACACGCTGAAGACACTGGATGTGCGTCTGACCGCAGAAGAGATCGAAAAAATCAGCCATATTTTTCAGGGTAAGTTCTGTTACATACAAAAGACGAGGTCCTGCTGTCGAGGAACCTCGTCTTTTTGGTTCTCTCATCCCCAACCTCTTTACTTCCCGCGACCCAATTCCGCTTCAATTTTAGAGGCCTTCGAAGATTCTCCCATTCGCCAGTACGCGATGAGACTGATAAAGATACAGAGAGATACGTAGTAATAGAAGAGGGATTCGACCCCAATTTTCTTCAGCCACAAAGCAACGAACTCCGCTGTCCCCCCGAATATGGCGACCGTGAGAGAGTAAGGGAACCCTACGCCGAGTGCACGGATCTCCGTTGGAAACAACTCTGCTTTCACAATAGCGTTGATGGAAGTGTAGCCAGTAATAATGATTAGGCCCAGAAGCATGAGCAAGAAGGCAACGAGGGAATTGTGGGCTCCTTCCATCAGTAAAAACAGCGGTACCGTTAGCAGCGTTCCAAAAATGCCAAAGCTGAGCAGCAAAGGACGCCGTCCGATACGGTCAGACAGGATGCCAGCGATGGGCTGTATCAGGGCAAAGATGAGTAAAGCAATGAAATTGATCCAGCTGACGGCTTTCTTGTCGAGACCGACTGTATTGACCATGAACTTTTGCAAATAAGTCGTGTAGGTGTAGAAAGCTACTGTCCCACCTAGCGTCAGACCAACGACGGTAAAGACCGCTTTGGGGTATTGCATCAGAGCTTGGAAAGTTCCCGCTTTTTTCTTGCTCTCTGAACCCATTTTCTCAAATTGTTCGGATTCATCCATGGAGCGGCGCAGCCACAAGACAGCAAGAGCCCCCATCGCACCGATCACAAAAGGAATACGCCAGCCCCACGAGGTCATGGCTTCTTCACTCAACATCAGCTGCAGTATGATCTGAACCCCGAGAGCGACCATTTGACCCGCGACCAGAGTGACGTATTGAAAACTGGAGTAAAATCCACGGCGACCGCTGCTGGCCATCTCGGATAAATAAGTGGCAGAAGTCCCGTATTCTCCACCCAGGGAGAGCCCTTGCAGCAAGCGGGCGATCACGAGAATGATCGGAGAGAGGACCCCGATGGAGCTATAACTGGGGGTACAGGCGATGATCAGAGACCCCCCCGCCATAATGGTGATCGACAGAGTAAGAGCGGAACGTCGCCCACGTCGGTCGGCGTAACGGCCCATCAGCAGACTACCAATCGGGCGCATGAGAAAACCGACGGCAAAAATCGCTGCCGTATTGAGCAGTTGGCTCGTCGGATCACCTTTCGGAAAAAATTCTTCCGAGAAATACACAGCGAATGCAGAGTAGACGTACCAGTCGTACCACTCAATGAGGTTTCCCATAGAGCCCTTAAAGATGTTCGCAGTAATGCGCCTGGACTGTATCCGCTCATCGGATTGAGTCATCCTATCTACCTCCTGGTGAAAATACCGATGTGAGAAACTCCGTGGAGGGATATCTATCGGTTTGTGTTGTTAGTATGACCGATCGGAGTGTTCCTTTAGTCGGATTCTGTTCCAGCAAATGTATTCTGAGGTGATAAACAGGAAAAACGAGCGAAAAGACTGAAAATATAATAGATTCCAAAAAATATTAAAAACGAACGAGGAGAGGATTGCCATGTTCAATGGATTTCATCAACTAGTAATGCCAGGAAAAATCTTATATGGTCGCGATTCTTTTACCCAAGTAGGGATACAGGCAGCGGAGCTAGGAAAAAAAGCATTCATTGTCAGTGATCCAATGATGGAAAAAGTAGGGAACGTAGCGCGGTGTGAAACATATTTACAGGAAAAGGGGATCGCCACTGCCAAATACACTGGGATTGATTCAGAGCCGACTGACCTTCATGTACAAGAAGCTTTGACCGTATGTGTCGAAGAGAACTGTGACGTGATCGTAGCGGTTGGGGGAGGGAGTTGCATAGACACAGCGAAGGCCGTTGCCGTCATGGCTACAAACGAAGGGTACATCGGAGATTACATGGGGGCTCACAAATTGTTTTCAGCAAAGCCGCTTCCGCTAATTGCCTGTCCGACTACTGCGGGAACAGGTTCTGAAGTCACCAAGGTAACCGTTATCGTAAATACCCAGACTCAGGTGAAAATGATGATTTCCCAGCCAGAACTGCTACCTGTAGTCGCAATCGTCGACCCGGTATTGACCCTTTCCTGTCCATCAGCGGTGACTGCTGCTACTGGAGTCGATGCGTTATGTCACGCAATCGAAGCGTACTTGTCCCGCAGGTCGCAACCAGTGACGGATACGTTTGCGTTGACTGCAATTGAACTGATCATACAAAATCTGTTGCAGAGCTATCAAGACAGGGAAGATCTGGAGGCCAGAGAAAAAGTCGCTTTGGGAGCGATGCTAGCGGGTGCTGCGTTTTCAAATGCGTCTGTCACACTAGTACACGGAATGTCCCGACCGATCGGCGCTCTTTTTCATGTTCCACATGGCATATCCAACGCGATGCTTTTGCCGGTCGTTTTGGATTATACCAGAGACAGCGCCGTTGAAAGGCTGGCGCATATTGGTTGTTTCCTCCACCCAGAGTGGAAGAGTCTTTCGAAGCAAGAGGCAGCGGACCGTACTATCGCAAAGATAAAACAATTGTGTACAGACCTTCACATCCCCAACATGAAAGCATGGGGGATTGACAGAGCTTCTTTTGAACAGTCGTTGTCAAAAATGGCGACAGATGCTTTGGCAAGTGGAAGTCCTGCGAATAATCCCATTGTGCCGACACATGAGGAAATGATGAATTTGTATGAGCGAAGCTACGATTACGAACTGACGAGTACCCAGTTTGCTTGAGCGAAATTACCGGGGCTATTTTTCTGTTTTCGCCTCAGACTGTTCCATCAGTTCTCCTACTTCCTCCGCTAAATACGAGCGCATGCCCCGAATAAACAATTCACGGATCACTTCGCTTTGCGTCTTGCTGTTGACGCGAGAGCGGATTAATTCCAGCTCGGCGACCAACTCGGAATCAAGATGTAGATTGACGGTCTTCCCTTTACTCTTTGGATGAATCTCATAACAGCCTGCACTGTGACGCAGTTGACCGGCAATTACCGTTTTATCATCGAACTGGTTGGGGTCTAATACGTAGAGGCAAGGCGCTTCCAGAATAATATGGGTCAGTTCTTCGCTAAAACGAATGGCGAGGGGCTGCCCTCTTTTTTTGTGCAGATCGCGTATGTTCCGCGAGATTTCCTGATTGGTGACCGTATTTTCCAGAGTGATCACTGCCAGTTCCATAGTGCCTCCTTACGGGAGTATCAAATCCGTTTCGGCAACTGCTTCTACGACTTCTCCCGTTTCTTCCAGTTGGACTTGATAACGAAAGCGATCTTTCTCTCGTTCGATGGAGGTGACCAAAGCGCCCCTGCTCCCGGTTGGCATAATGAGCTGGACGCGATCCAAAATGTCAAAGGCTGGGCAAAGCAGACCTTTTTCATGCAGGTAACGATATACGTCTTCGCGCGGATACAGGAATCGTTTGTTCCCTTGCTTACTTTCTAGCAGAGGAAACCGATCTCGCTCATCGACGACTTCACCGAGATATCCATTGTCTGCCCACCTTTTGATGGTAGCCATGCTTCCGTTTCGACCTTGGCGTGCTTCGAGAAGTTCTAATATTTCGCGCGAGGAGAGGTAGGACAGGCGGCGCTGACGTTGTTCGATGTAAGCACGATGCTCAATCTCGAGTAGTTCGAGCTGTTCCGAGAGTTCAGCAATCTGATCTTGTAGCCGGGCAATCTGTTGTTCATAATCTTTCATCCTAATCCTCCTCTCGCTTTGTATGTTCCAACATATTCGAGATTGAAATCATTCATTCCAACAGGCGTGCAATGATTTCGTACATTCTGTATTCCAAAAGGGAATGAAACAATCATAAAATCGTTTTTTTACACATTGATTAATAGCAAGCACGCAAATATCTGGAGAACTGGTAAGGGGGTTGTGAAGAGATGGGCGTCCCGAACGAATTGCAGAACAACTTCAGGGAAGTAGTACCGGCGTTAAAACCAAAGGAAGCCATCGATGAGGCAAACCGTTGCTTGTATTGCTATGATGCACCCTGTATCAAGGCTTGTCCGACGTCGATCGACATTCCTTCCTTTATTAAAAAAATCTCCACAGGGAATTTGTACGGATCGGCACGTACGATCATGGAATCCAATCCGGTGGGGGCGAGCTGTGCCCGCGTCTGTCCGACGGAGGAATTGTGCGAGGGTGCCTGTGTACTTAATCACGCCTCGAAGCCGATCATGATCGGACTTTTGCAGCGGCATGCAACAGATTGGGCCATTCAGAACAACGCGACGCTGTTTAAAAAAGGCGAGGAAAACGGGAAAAGGGTAGCCATTATCGGGGCGGGACCAGCTGGTTTGTCGGCTGCCCGCGAGCTCGCACGCTTGGGATATCAGGTGACGGTGTTCGAAGCAAAAGAAAAGGCCGGCGGATTGAACACATACGGCATCGTTTCCTTCCGTCTGCCGCAGGAAATTTCCTTGTGGGAAGTGGAGCAGGTCGAAGCGCTCGGCGTAGAAATCCGTACAAACACGAAAATCGGGGTAGACGTGATGGCGGAAGACTTGCTGACAAGCTACGATTCGGTACTGCTCGCAGCAGGGATGGGGAATGTGCCTGATCTGCAGATAGATGGCGAAGACCTGGATGGTGTGCTGGATGCCATTACATTGGTCGAGGAGACGAAGACAAAGCCTTTGACGAATGACATGGTGGGGAAAAAGGTGGTCGTCATCGGAGCTGGAAATACAGCGATTGACGCCGCTACTTGTTCCAAACGTCTGGGGGCGGACAACGTTCAGATCCTGTACCGCCGTACGGTGAATGAAATGTCCTGTTATCAATTCGAATACGAATTTGCCAAGCAAGATGGCGTGGAGTTTCGCTGGCTGGTAGCACCGTCGCGTATCCTTGCTGAAAATGGTCGTGTCAAAGGGCTGGAATTGACGCGGATGGAGCTGGGGGAACCAGATGCCAAAGGCCGGAAACGTCCGGTACCTATCGCAGGAAGCGAGTTTGTCATCGAGGCAGACTACGTAGTAAAAGCAATCGGGCAGCAACGACATGTATCGCTGATTGACGCTTTCGGCATTCAGCATCAGAGCGGGGTCGTTGCGGTAGAGGATACCACTTACCGGACGAACAACCCGAAAGTGTTTGCGGCGGGCGATATCATTTTCGGTGGAGGCAAGACAGACGCGATGGTAGTAGATGCAGCCAATCACGGTAAACGTGCGGCTCATGCCATCCACAGCGCGTTGACTGACCAGAAGCAGCCGGTATAAGGACGAGTAAAATCTCACAAAAATGGAGGAGAACGGATCATGGCAGATCTTAGCATCAATCTGGCTGGCATACAATCCCCCAACCCGTTTTGGCTGGCTTCCGCACCACCGACCAATTCCGGTTACCAGGTACAGCGCGCGTTTGAAGCTGGATGGGGCGGGGCTGTCTGGAAGACCCTGGGGGAACCAATCATCAACGTTACCTCGCGCTTTGCTGGACTGACATTCGGGGGGCAGCGCGTCTTTGGTTTTAACAACATTGAATTGATCACGGACAAACCGCTCGAGGTCAACTTAAAGGAAATGGATGAAACGAAGAAGCGGTTCCCCAAACATACACTGATCGCCTCCTTGATGGTCGAGCACAAACAGGAGGCATGGCACGAAATCGTGAAAAAGGTGGAGGCTATCGGAGTAGATGGACTGGAATTAAATTTCGGCTGTCCCCACGGGATGGCAGAGCGAGGGATGGGCTCGGCAGTCGGACAGCACCCAGACTTGATTCGCCAACAAGTGGAATGGGTCAAGGAAGTTGCCCAGACGCCAGTCATCGTCAAGTTGACTCCAAACATAACCGACATCCGGTTTACGGCGAGGGCTGCCTCGCAAGGAGGCGCAGATGCGATCAGCATGATCAATACCATCAACAGCTTAATGGGAGTGGATTTGGACAGATGGCTCCCCATCCCTCATGTGGATGGCAAGGGAGCACACGGCGGTTATTGTGGCCCAGCGGTGAAACCAATCGCCCTCAACATGGTGGCCGAATGCGCACGTGATGTACAGGTAGGCGTACCGATCTCAGGCATTGGCGGCATTTCCAATTGGCGTGATGCCGTAGAGTTTTTGCTAATGGGAGCAACAGGCGTACAAGTGTGCACAGCGGCGATGCACCATGGCTTCCGGATCGTAGAAGATATGATCGATGGTCTGAGCAATTATCTCGATCAGCGTGGGATCGCCTCGGTCATGGACATCGTAGGGAAAGCCGTACCTACCTACTCGGATTGGGGGCACCTCAATCTCAACTACAAGGTGGTCGCACGAATCAATGAGGAGAACTGTATCAATTGCAACAAGTGCCACATCGCCTGTGAAGATACATCTCACCAGTGCATAGATATCATTGCAGACGAGGCGACGGGCAAGGAACGGCTAGTCGTTCGTGAAGAGGATTGTGTAGGCTGCAACCTGTGCTCCATCGTATGTCCAGTGGAGGGTACCATCGACATGGTGGAAATCCCTAACGATCTGCCACCGCTTAGTTGGAATCAGAGACAGGCAGCATTGTCTGCCAATAGGTCAAGTGAGGCTTGAGAATCAGGCGAACGTAATCTTTTCGATGCAGGCCGCATAGCCTGTACTAGTGAAGGCACGTCTTAATGTGCCCAGACCAAGGAAGAAAAGGGGAGGGGCAAGCATGAAAAAATGGATTCGCGGTGGGACGGTCGTAACGGCAGCAGATACGTATCAGGCAGACATTCTCATTGAAGGAGAAAAGGTCGTCGCGATCGGCTACAATCTCGACACGACGGGTGCGGAAGAGATTGATGCGACTGGCTGCTATTTGCTGCCTGGAGGGATCGACCCTCACACGCATCTCGACATGCCGTTTGGGGGTACCGTTACATCGGATAATTTCTTTACAGGAACCAAGGCAGCTGCTTTCGGTGGAACGACGAGCATTGTTGATTTCTGTTTAACGAATAAAGGAGAATCTCTACAATCGGCGATTGCCACCTGGCACGAAAAAGCACGTGGCAAAGCTGTGATTGACTATAGCTTTCATTTGATGGTCTCCGATGCGAATGACCAGATCCTCGAGGAGCTGGAGTCCGTTGTGCTCAATGATGGGATTACTTCGTTGAAAGTGTTCATGGCTTACAAAAACGTCCTGATGGCAGATGACGAGACGTTGTTCAAGACATTGATCCGCGCAAAAGAACTGGGAGCGCTCGTCCAAGTGCATGCTGAAAATGGGGATGTGCTCGACTATTTGACCAAACAGGCTCTGGCAAAGGGCAATACGGACCCGATTTATCATGCCTACACGAGACCCCCTGAGGCAGAAGGGGAAGCGACTGGTCGCGCGATCGCGTTGACGGCTCTGGCAGATGCCCAGTTGTACGTCGTGCACGTTTCATGTGCGGATGCCGTACGACGGATTGCAGAGGCAAGGGAAAAAGGCTGGAATGTCTATGGCGAGACGTGCCCGCAGTATCTCGTTCTAGATATAACGGATCTGGATCAACCCGATTTTGCAGGAGCCAAGTACGTATGGTCTCCACCGTTACGAGAAAAGTGGAACCAGGAAGTGCTTTGGAGCGCCTTGAAAAATGGCATTCTGCAAACAGTTGGATCCGACCATTGTCCATTTAACTTTGCAGGTCAAAAGGAATTAGGAAGAGGCGACTTCACGAAGATTCCAAATGGTGGGCCTATTATCGAAGATCGTTTGACTTTGCTCTTCTCGGAAGGGGTACGACAAGGAAAAATCAGCCTCAACCAGTTTGTGGATCTCACTTCGACCAAAGTAGCGAAGCTGTTCGGGATGTTCCCGCAAAAGGGAACCATTGCCGTCGGCTCGGATGCGGATATCGTGTTGTTTGATCCGTCTGTGAAGAGAACCATTTCTGCCGAGACGCACCATATGAACGTAGATTACAACCCGTTTGAAGGAAAAGAAGTATACGGTGAAGTCGTTTCGGTGCTGTCGCGAGGTTCTTTTGTGGTACGCGACAAGCAGTTTGTCGGTCAGGCGGGCGCGGGACGATATTTGAAACGGGCGAGGTTTACACGTCCATAGGATAGGGTATAGAAAGGAGAAGGGAACGGATGGTAAATAAAGTAAGCATCGGGCTGATCCAAGCAAAAAACGATGTAAATGGAGATGAGCCTGTTCATCTCCATAAAGAAAAGGCGATTGAAAAGCACGTGAAATTGGTGCGTGAAGCCGCTGCTAGAGGAGCGCAGATCATCTGCCTCCAAGAAATTTTTTACGGTCCTTACTTTTGCTCCGAGCAAAACTCCAAATGGTATGAAGCCGCCGAGGAAGTGCCGAACGGTCCTACCGTACAGTTATTCTCCTCGCTGGCTCGTGAACTTGGCACCGTAATTATCCTGCCGGTTTATGAGCGGGTAGGAATCGGCACCTATTACAATACCGCTGCCGTGATCGATGCAGATGGTACGTACCTCGGAAAGTACCGAAAACAGCATATTCCTCACGTTGGTGTGGGTAGCAATGGATACGGTTTTTGGGAGAAGTACTACTTCAAGCCGGGGAATCTGGGCTATCCAGTGTTTGAAACGGCATTTGCCAAGGTAGGCGTCTACATTTGTTACGACCGCCATTTTCCAGAAGGAGCACGGCTGTTGGGGCTGAATGGAGCGGAGATCGTCTTCAATCCATCTGCTACTGTCGCTGGTCTTTCTGAATATTTGTGGAAGTTGGAACAGCCTGCACATGCCGTTGCCAATGGATATTACGTCGCTGCCATCAATCGAGTCGGATTGGAAGCGCCATGGAACATGGGTGAATTTTATGGACAGTCCTACCTGGTCGATCCACGCGGGCAGTTTGTCGCAGTCGGTAGCCGGGATCAGGACGAGGTGATCGTCGCCGAAATGGATAAAAACAAGATCCATGAGGTGCGTGACACTTGGCAGTTTTATCGCGATCGCCGTCCAGAAACGTATGATGACATGGTCAAACTTCTGCCCTGATGGAAAAGAGGGAGGCGCCCCTTAGCGCCTTCCTCCTTTTCGCATGAAAGGGAGGTTCCCATCACTGGAATGTGAGGAGAGTACAGGGATGAGGCAAATCGTATATCGTGGAGTGGAGTACGGTGAGGCATGGAGGGTAGTACGATCGCAGCGCTATGAACGCGAAGAGCGTCGCCATTTTGTCAATGGGGCAAGCGCTAAGGCAGTATTTGGAGCGGGTGTCTATTTGGTGAGTAATCCTGAAGTCGCAGCCCAATATGCGATCTGTCATGCAGAGACTGTGTGGGACAGAGCTGCCATACTGCGCCAGGAAGTAGATGTGACCGGTTTATTTTGCTTGGACGAGCATTATGGAGAAAATGAGTTGCGCACAGATGCACTACGTACCAAACACTCTGCCGAGTCCTTGGAGCATCGCTCTCACGCCATGGGCTACCAGGAATGGCTGGAGTGGACGGGAGATGAGGTGCGTACTTATCTGCTTGCAGCAGGATACAGGGGACTTCAGTACCGGATCAGCCCTGAACTAACTTACTATGTTTGCTACCAGCCTGAGGTGCAAATTTACGAGATTTCCATTTTATCGGTATTGGATCTAAGAGAAATCACCTAAGACTATCGACTTGTCTGTGGTGATTTGGTAAGATTAGACAATATTCGAGATTTTTCTACATTTTTAGCATTTTAAACAGGAGGATTGCCAAACCATAATGAGTCTCTTTCGGAATTTAAGCACCAGAGCAAAACTGTTTAGTTTGATCTTTATGATGGCTGTATTCTTAGTTGGTGTCGGATTCACAGGTTATTATCATCTGAAAGTCGCGAGCGACCGGATTCAATCCATGTATGAAGATCAGTTGCTTCCCGTTAAGTGGATTAACGACTGGCGGCAAGAAATGCGTGCGATCGATGGATTGGTTTATAAGATGATCCTCGACCCGTCTCCAGCTGTTCTGGCTGAGTATAAAACAGAGCTGGAGCAACGCATGGGAGATTCTAACCAAATTTTCGAGAACTTGAAACAGACCCACCTGGATCAGACTGAGCAAGAAAGCGTCAATATGCTGCAGGAACTGTTGACCCAATATCGTGGCGATCAGAGTGAAGTGATCAAAATGATCGAGGGCGGGGATCCAGAACAGGCATATTCATTCTATCGCGCTACCGATAAGACTCTCAACTGGATCAATCAGGAGCAGCTTACCTGGGCGAACTACAAATCGCAACAAGCGGAGCAAATTCGACTGGCGAACGAAACAGATTCCAAGTAGGAAAGCTCGGTACCGCATTTAATGACCTCGTAAGCAATTTCCGTTCTTTGATTGAACAAGTAAAAGTAGCAGGGGAACAGGTGGCTGCCTCCTCAGAAGAGCTGTCGGCCAGTGCAGAGCAATCCGCACATGCTACCGAACAATCCATCGAAAGCGTACAACAGATCGCAGGTGCTTCTGAAGTACAAACCCAGCGGACACAGGAAAGCGTGCGCGTGATGGAAGAAATGTCCATTGCCATCCAACGTATTGCGGATACATCCGGTGCTGTATCGGAAACATCTGCTCAAGCCGCAATGGAGGCAGAGCAAGGAAATACGCACATTCAAAAAGCTGTTTCCCAAATGGACTCGATTTCCCAATCCGTTAATCATGCAGCCGAATTGGTGCAGTTGCTGGGGGTTCGCTCGGAAGCAATTGGTCAAATCGTCGATGTCATTACAGGCATTGCTTCGCAAACAAATCTGCTTGCCTTGAATGCTGCGATCGAAGCCGCTCGTGCTGGTGAGCATGGCAGAGGGTTCGCTGTCGTGGCGGATGAGGTGCGAAAGTTGGCTGAGCAGTCAGAAGAATCAGCCAGAGAAATCGCACGATTGATTGGAGAAATCCAGCAAGAGACCACACAGGTAGTGAATGTGATGCAGGATGGAACGAAGGAAGCAGAAAAAGGAGCGATCGTTGTACAGGAAGCGGGGGCGACCTTCCAGCGTATCGTAGCTTCCTCTCAGGAAGTGGCAGACCAGATCCAAGATGTGTCTGCAGCAACCGAACAAATGTCGGCGAGCGTGCAACAAGTAGCTTCTGCCATGGAAGAAATGAACCGTTTGGCAGAAGAAGCCGCTGTACATACCCAAGGCGTGTCTGCCGGGGCAAAAGAACAGCTTGCTTCCATGCAGGAAATTGCGCATTCCAGCAACAATCTCAATCAGCTTTCCCACGAGCTGCAAGAGTCCATTAGTCAGTTCAAGTGGTAAAAATCGATACGAACAAAAAAGACTGGAATCCCATCAGGGAAATGCCAGTCTTTTTTCGCTTTGCCTGTGAAGACTTAGGGATTAGGATGCTTGCGATTCATTCCCTTGTTTGGTCACTTTCTCGTACTCTTTCACACTCATGATCGTTGCGTCATTCTTCATCATCCACGTATACAGCACCAAAGATATGAGCAAACCGATAGTCCAGGCGTTATCCCAAATGATTGATAGGCCCGGAATGTACTTGCTGATAAACGGAATGGCAATCCCGATCAGCATCGCCCAGAGTGCACGCGTATTGAAGCCTGACTTGTACGAATAAATACCATTGGTCTTGTACAGCTCTGTCAAATGAATTCGTCTTTTACGGACCAGCCAGTAGTCGGCGATCGCGATTCCATCAATGGGGCCGAGCAACGCGCCGTACGTACCCAGCCACAAGAAAATATAGTTCCCAAAATTTTCGAGAATGTACCAAGGTTGCATCAACAAGGAGACGACACCGGCGATAATGGCGCCGTGTTCATAAGTCAGGCGACGTGGGGCGAGATTTTCAACAGCGCGAGCAGGAGCGACGATGTTGGCCGCTACGTTGGTAGTCAGCGTAGCGAGGATAATGCCGATCGTTCCGAGGAAGATCGCAAACGGCGAAAACTTGGCCAGAACGGCAGCAGGATCCCAGATGGCTTCTCCGTAAATGACGACAGTAGCGGAGGCGACAGCTACTCCAATAAAGGAAAAGCCCCCCATCGTGGTAGGTAAGGAAGCGGATTGCCCTACAACTTGCGCTTTCTGACTCTTTGCATAGCGGCAAAAGTCTGGGATGTTCAAAGCCATGGTAGCCCAGAAAGCAATCGCTCCTGTCAGAGCGGGGAAGAAGACCTTCAAGAAATCAGCCGTGGATGTAAATTTCGACGGTGCAGAAAGCATAGGGCCCCAGCCACCAGCTTTCGTGAGAGCCCAAACAAGTAAGGCGAGACTCATGATGATGAGGATTGGTGCTGCCCAAGCCTCCATACTCTTGATCGCTTCCGGTCCGCGATACGCAACCCAGACGTTCAAGAGCCAAAAGCCAAAGAACGCGATCCATAAATGTCCTGTTACGTGCTCCCATCCGGTCATGGACATCAGCAACGTGTCGATCGCGGCACCACCGAACCAACAGTTGATGCCAAACCAACCTGCGCCGATTAGTCCACGGGCCACAGCGGGTATATGAGCACCCTTAGAACCAAACCAGAGCCGGGCGAATACGGGATAGGGGATTCCGAATTTTGTCCCGGCATGGGAGTTGAGAAGAATTGGAATAAGGACAATACAATTCCCTAGGATAATGGTTATGATCGCTTGCCACCAGTTCATTCCCAACGAGATCAGGCCAGCAGCCATGGCGTACGTAGGCAAGCAGATCGACATCCCGATCCAAAGACTCGCAAAGTTGTAGGAACCCCAGGAATGCTCTGCTCTAGTTGTCGGACGGAGCCCTTCATTGTACAGTGGGCTGTCCTTCACCAGTTGCTCGCCTTCTTTTGTCAGCGTAACGATTCCACCGGATTCCGCTTGTGTTTTCATACTTAATCCCTCCTTTTCCACTAGTAATTCCAGTATTCGGACAGTCGCCCCAGTTTGTCTCGAATACAAGTTGTAACATTATATTGGGGGAAAGAAGACCTAATTCCACAAATTTCGCGCGAAAAAATGCTCGATTTACAAGGTTTTTGATCCGTTTCGATCTGGTAAGGTCAAACAGACTGATCGCGTGTTTAAAAACGAAGAATCTACCGTTATCCACGGGTTGGATGGTAAGATGATCCAAGGGGTGAAATTTGTGACAAAAACCAAATTGCGCTTGTCTTTGCAAACTAGAATGATCGTTTTGTTTACTTCGGTCATTATTCTCATTATTGGTTCGATGGGAGCAGTCTTCTCATCCATTATAGGATCTTCGATTGAGGAACAACTGGGCAAAAAGGCGTTGAGTGTGGCAAAGATCGTCGCGAATGACCCCGAATTGCGCCATGCTTTTACAGCACAGAATCCATCCGCGTTGATCCAACCGATTGCCGAAAATATTCGCAAACAGACTGATGCCGAATTCGTCGTCGTGGGGAATCGTGAAGGAATTCGCTATGCGCATCCACTGCCAGATCGGATTGGCAAAGGGATGGTAGGTGGTGACAATGAACTAGGTCTCATGTACGGGCAGTCCTATATTTCCAAGGCGGTAGGGAGTCTAGGGCCTTCCTTGAGGGGGAAAGTTCCTATTAAAAACGACAAGGGGGAAGTCATCGGGATTGTCTCAGTAGGCTTTTTGCTGGAAGACATTGAGCAAGCCATCGGTGATTACCAGGAGAAAGTGTTTCTCATCATTATTCTCGCCCTGCTCTTTGGTGTTGTAGGGGCGATTGGGGTGAGCCGTTACTTGAAGCGCGTCATTCTCGGTCTGGAGCCGGAAGAAATCGCTGCGCTGTACGTGGAGCGCAATGCGGTTCTGGAATCCGTGAGGGAAGGCATTGTCGCGATTGATCGAAACAACAAGGTCACGATGATGAACAAGGCGGCGATTCGCATCCTTGACCTCCCTCACGATGATTTCCATCGAAAAGAAATCACGGAAGTTTTGCCCGACAGCCGCATGCCGGAAGTACTCGAATCAGGGGAACATCAGCTAGACCGGGAGACCATTCTCGTAGGGAAAGAGATTATTGTGAACCGCATCCCCATGAAATTTGGAGAAAAAGTAGTGGGCGTCGTGAGCAGCTTTCGCCCTAAATCAGAGATCGACAAGCTCGTCTCGGAGTTGTCGCAGACTCGTCGCTACGCAGATGTGCTTCGAGCCCAAACGCATGAATTTCACAATCTGTTGTATACCATCTCTGGACTGCTGCAGCTTGGTTCCATTCAGGAGGCAGTCGAGTTGATCACAAGCGAGACATCAGCCCAGCAGGAAATGCTCCTATTTTTGGCAAAGCAAATTCCTGATCCCCTGATCGGCGCACTGCTGTTAGGGATGCATAATCGTGCAAAGGAACTGAAGATTCAGTTTCAAATCAATCAGGACAGTGGCTTGAAAGCACTACCACCATCGATCAACAGACAGCAAGTGGTTGTCTTGCTCGGTACGCTGATCCAAAACGCACTGGAGGCTGTCAATGAGTCCACTGCCGAACAAAAAGTGGTCGAGTGCTATTTATCGGATACTGGGGAAGAGATCTTGTTTGAAGTAGAGGATTCTGGACCAGGTGTACCAGAAAAATTTCGGGAGGCCATTTTCCAGGATGGCTTTAGTACGAAGCCCGGAGAACATAGAGGGCTCGGATTGGCAAAAGTTCAAGGGATCATCGAGGAAATGAAGGGTTATATTTTAGTGAGTAAAAGTGAATGGGGAGGAGCGCTCTTTACCGTTTCACTCCCGAAAGAACGGAGGGGTCTCGTTGCACAAAGTGGAAGTGCTTATCGTGGAGGATGATTTGCGGATCGTCGATATTAACAGACGATTCGTCAGCAAAATAGAGGGGTTTGAAGTCATCGCGACAGCGACAAACGGAGCGGAGGCCAAGGAGCTGCTTTCCTTTACACATCCACATTTAGTATTGCTCGACGTGTATTTGCCGGACATGCTTGGAATTGATCTTGTCTGGCATATCCGTCAGCATTACCGCAACGTGGATATTATCATGATTACGGCTGCCAAAGAGATGGAAATGGTGCAGGAGGCGCTGAGGGGCGGAGTGTTCGATTATATCGTAAAGCCACTCGTTTTTGAGCGTTTTCGCGATCGACTGGTGAGCTACCGCGAACATTTATGGAGGACAAAGGACGCAGGGGAAGTCGATCAAGATGTCATCGATCGAATCATGACGCGTAGTCTGAACCAAAGCAAGTCGCGGGAAACGGTGATGCCTAAAGGAATCGATCTGCTAACGTTGGAAAAAGTGATCCAGGCGATCCGGCGAACGGGAGAAAAAGGCGTCTCTGCAGAAGAGATCGGGAAAGAAATCGGGACGAGCCGGACAACGGCAAGGCGGTACCTGGAATACCTCGTGCTGGAGAAAAAAGCCCGCGCAGATCTACTCTACGGGACGGTAGGGAGACCGGAGAGAAAATATCGCTATTTGTAAGAAAGTTCCATGAACAATATGAACACAAAGTTCTCAAAATTCATAATAGACCTTATGCACGAAAACTATTCACGAACGAATCCCCGTGTTACGTTTATTCCAAGCTTTGAATGCGCTTACATGAACGTAAGTTAAGGGGGATGCAAGATGCAAAAGAGAAAAGGTTGGATTGCCCTGTCGGTATTTTTCGCGCTCGCGTTGACGGCTTGTGGGGGTGGAAATGCAGGGACAGGAAGTACAGGTAGTACGGGTAATGCAGGAGGAACGAGTGGACAGGAGGCGCCTCCCGCTTCGAATTATCCAGAAAAACCGCTCGTCATCGTAGCGCCTTCAGGTGCGGGCGGAGGATGGGACAAGACAGCCCGTTCCTTGGCAAAAGTCTTGAATGAGAGCAAATTGGTGACCCAGACGATTACGGTGGAAAACAAGCCAGGCGGAGGCGGCACCGTGTTTATGGCAGAGTATGTCAACAAGGATAAGGGAAATCCATACCGTCTGTTCGTCAGTTCGCCACCGATTTTGATCAATAACGATAAAAAAGAAGGAAACACGCCGTATGGGTATCGAGAAGTTACCCCACTGGCACAAATGACGAAAGACTTCGGAGCCCTAGTCGTGAAGGCAGATTCTCCTTACAAGGATATCAAGAGTCTGTTGGACGCGATCAAAGCGGATCCAAGCAAAATCACTCTTGCTGGGGGATCGGCTCCAGGATCCATGGACCATTTGGTGAGTGTTCTGCCTGCAGCGAAGTACGGAATTGACCCGAAGAGCGTCAAATACGTTTCCTATGATGGCGGTGGAGAAGCAATTGCAGCATTGCTGGGTGGGAATGCCGATATGATTGCAACCGATGCATCCGGAGTTGGAGAATACTTGAAGGCTGGGAAAGTTCGCGTGTTGGGTGTTACCTCTGAGCAAAGATTGACAGGAGTATTAACTGACGTTCCAACGTTAAAGGAACAAGGTATAGATGCGACCTTCACGATTTGGCGTGGCGTATTCGGGCCTGCTGACATGCCAGCGGACGCGAAAGCTTATTGGGATGCAAAGCTGAAAGAACTGAACGGCAATGATGTCTGGAAGAAAGAGCTGGCGGCAAACGGATGGGAAAGTGAATACAAAGACGCAGCTACCTTTACTTCCTTCCTGGAAGAGCAAGATAAACTGGTAAAAGAACTGCTGACATCACTCGGCATGGCGAAATAAGAAAAGGAGAGGGCTGCCTCTCCTTTTTTACACGGGTAGGAGGGACTATATGAATCTGACATTTGACCGTTTCGGGAGTATCCTTTTCGCACTCATTGGAGCCATGTTTATCGTAGAGAGTCGTTCGATTTCCACCAGTGCCTACGGAAGCGAAGTAGGACCGAATATATTTCCACTCAGTCTTGGTATCATTTTGGTCTTACTAAGTCTGCGTTTGTTCTGGGAGACGCTGAAGCAGAAAAGCACCCAAACCAAGGCTGCTGCTTCTGACAAATTAAACTACAAGCGATTTCTTCCAATTCTGATAGCGACTTTTCTGTATGTATTTCTATTGGAGACCCTTGGTTATGTTATCGCATCGTTTCTATTCCTGACGTTTGTTTTTCGGGTCATGGGAAGTGCCAGCATCGTGAAAGCTGCTTTGGTATCCCTGGTTTTTTCTGCTGGCGTCTATTTCATTTACGTCTATCTTCTAAAAGGAACGCTGCCGGAGTTTCCTGCCTGGCTCGGCGTGTGAGGAGGAATGCTAAATGAGTGCGCTACAGTATTTGGGTGATGGCTTCCTTCTCGCGCTGCAATGGCATAATTTGATCTACGCTTTTGTAGGTGTATTGATTGGAACGGCAGTAGGGGTCCTGCCTGGTATTGGCCCGATGAGCGGTGTAGCTCTCTTGATGCCTGTGACGGCATCACTGACGTCCGGACTACCTCCCGAAGATGCGGCAGCGAGTGCGATTATTTTGCTAGCGGGCGTGTATTACGGGGCAATGTACGGCGGTTCGACCACGTCCATCTTGCTGAACACGCCTGGGGAATCATCATCGGTCGTCACGACGTTGGACGGTTATCAAATGGCGAGACAAGGGCGGGCAGGGACAGCACTATCCATTTCCGCAATCGGATCTTTTGTGGCGGGTCTCGTGGCTCTGATTGCGCTGGTATTCCTGGCTGATCCGCTGGCTGACCTCGCGCTAAAATTTGGACCGGCCGAATACTTTTCACTCATGATCCTCGGACTGTGTGCAGTGAGCGGTTTAGGAGGGAAGTCGATGACCAAAGCCTTAATGATGACAGTATTCGGCTTACTGCTCGCGACCATTGGGATTGACAGCGTGTCAGGGGTGGCTCGCTTTACCTATGATATTCCGGATCTGTATCAGGGGCTGGAGTTTTTGACCATCGCAGTGGGTCTGTTTGCCTTAGGGGAAGTGTTTAAAACGATTTTGGAGACAGACAAAGCCAATACAGAAATCATTAAGGTCGGACGGGTCCTGCCTTCCGCGGCAGATTTGAAGCAAAGTGCAGCGCCGATTGCCCGCGGCTCGATCTTGGGGTTTTTTATTGGGGTCCTACCGGGGGCAGGAGCTACACTTGCTTCGTTTTTTGCCTACATTCTAGAAAAGAAGCTGAGTAAAGATCCGTCCCGTTTTGGAAAAGGGGCAATCGAGGGTGTCGCTTCACCGGAATCCGCAAACAACGCTGCTTCGGGTGGGGCTATGGTTCCATTATTGACGATGGGTATACCTGGCTCGGGCACGACCGCCATCCTGATGGGTGCACTTCTGATGTACAATGTACAGCCAGGTCCTTTGCTGTTTGCCGATCATCCGCAAGTCGCCTGGGGACTGATTGCCAGCATGTTCATCGGCAACGTCATGCTGCTCATTCTGAATATGCCCCTCGTCAAGATTTTTGCAAAAATCATTGAAACCCCTTCGGAATATTTAATTCCGTTGATCATTGCCATTTCGGTATTTGGCGTCTACGCCGTACAGATTAGCACTTTTGACCTTGTGTTACTGGTAATCTGTGGGGTTGCTGGCTACTTTCTCTCTAAAAATGACTTTCCGCTGGCGCCACTGGTTCTCGGACTTGTTCTCGGTCCCATGATCGAAAACAACATGCGTCGCGCGTTGACGACGTCAAATGGAGATTTTATGATCTTCATCAACAAACCAATTTCTGCGGTCTTTCTCGTATGCGCACTACTCTGGCTGATTATCCCGATCCTGCTGAAAAAGCGGGGGAAACAGGTCGTGATTAGCGAAGAAGCGTAACATGAAAAGCCCCCCTCAAGTAGGTGACCTACAAAAGGGGGTGTTTTTTTGTCCGAATTTACAGAACCTTTTCAATACTAGATTGCCAAGGTATGATTAGGCAAACAGGACACATTGCCCAAATGAGAAAAAGGATCAATCTGGAGGGAAAGCAAAGTGGAAATCACCCAATTGGATACACCTTCGTTATTGCTGGATTTAGACGTTATGGAAGCCAATATCAAACGGGTAGACAGCTATGCAAAAGAACATGGAATAGCCTGGCGCCCTCATATCAAGACCCACAAATCGGTTGAAATTGCGAAAAGACAGATCGCCAATGGGGCATGCGGGATTACGGTTGCCAAAGTATCCGAGGCAGAGGTCATGGCAAATGGTGGCATAAATAACATCTTGATTGCCTATCCACTGGCTTCCCGAACGAAGTTGGAGCGTGTTGCGGCATTGCTTCCCAAGGCTACGATCATCCTCACGATAGATTCCGTTGAGCAAGCGACGCACGTCCAACAATTTTTTCAACATTTGGGACAAGACATCGAAGTCTGGATCAAAGTGGATTCGGGATTGAAACGTTGTGGTGTCGATCCAGGTGAACCCACTTTACAACTGGCTCTGCATGTGAGCGAAAATTGCCCAAACCTCAGTCTGAAAGGGTTGTATACGCACGCTGGACATTCCTACGCGGCTTCATCCTACGAGCAAGTCGAAATGATTGGCCGATACGAGGGCGAATGCATCGTAGAGAGTGCACGGCTTTGCGAAAATCATGGTATTCCTATCGAGGTCAGAAGCGTCGGTTCGACCCCGACCTTTGAAATAGCTGGTAAAGTGCCAGGGATCACGGAGGTTCGTCCGGGAAATGCGGTTTTTTATGACGCCATTCAGGTAGGATTAGGAGTCGCAACGTATTCACAATGTGCTCTTCGCCTGATCAGCACGGTGGTCAGCAAACGCCATGGGGAAAGACTTGTCTTTGATTCAGGAAGTAAATCACTGTCTTTGGACCAAGGAGCGCACGGGAATGCAACGGTAAAAGGATTCGGCCATGTAGTCGACCATCCGGAAATCGTGATTCAACGTCTGTCGGAGGAGCACGGGGTCGCTACGATTGATGGGGACACGACACTCGGGCTGCTCGACCGCGTCCAAATCATTCCCAATCACGCATGCACGGTGATGAACTTGTTTGATCAGGTATATGTTGTTCGCGATGGACAGGTCATTGAAACATGGAAGGTAGACGCCAGGGGAAATGTACAATAAAAGGTTTGACAGATTGTCGTCCGCCCAGTATCATTGGAAAAATTTATGAGCGCTGTTCTGCTGCCCTTGCTTGGCAGAACAGTCAGGGGAGACACAATCATGTTGAATATCGCACCTGTCACACTAGAAGGAAAGCTTGTCCGCTTGGAGCCATTACGACTTGAACATAGTGAGGGACTGTGGGAAGCCGGCCGCTTCGAGGAAATCTGGGCTTACATGAGCGTAAAAATGACCAAGCCGGAAGACGCCCGGACCTTCATTGACTCAGCTTTGAAAAATGAAGCAGAAGGAACAGAGCTTCCTTTCGTTATCATCAATCAGTCGGACGGAAAAATCATAGGAAGTACGCGTTACCTAAACATTTCTCAAAAGGATCGCGGACTGGAGATTGGGTTCACATGGTTGACACCGTCAGTCTGGAGGACAGCAATCAATACGGAATGCAAATGGCTTTTGTTGCGTCATTGCTTCGAGGAGTTAGGTTGCATTCGCGTGCAGCTCAAGACGGATCTGCGAAATCTCAATTCCCAACGGGCGATTGCCCGGATTGGAGGCATCCACGAAGGTGTTCTGCGCAATCACGTAATTTTGCCTGACGGATACATCAGAGATTCCGTCTATTTCAGCATCGTGGATCGCGAGTGGCCAGCTGTGCAGGAAAAGCTGTATTTGTTGCTGTTTCGTGAATAAACAAGTGGAACGATTGTGGGGCGAGCGGAAGGGTGTACAATAGAAGGGCAAAAGGTTTGTTGTACATTTTACGCTTCTTGAGAAATGAGGGTAGTCATGAGAGTGCGAATCTTGCCGGCCGGTTTTTTGCTATTGGTCGGAGATCTGGTCGCCTTCCTGCTGTTCGCTTATTATGGAAAGCTGGCCCATCATATGCCTGTATCGTTACTTGGGATACTGGATACACTCGCCCCGTTTTTGGTAGGCTGGATTGCGGCGATTCTCGTATTTCAGAGCTATGCCTATAAAGCATATGCATCATTTGGCTGGTTGCTTTTGTCTACCCTTTTCACCTGGACGCTAGCTGCCCCAATCGGTTTGGCCGTTCGAGTCTGGTGGACAGGTATGCCATTGACTTGGACATTCTCATGGGTTGCCTACGTGATCACTCTGGCGTTTCTGCTCGGTTGGAGGATCCTGTTTGCCATCGGATACGCAATCTGCAGACGATCTCAAAGCAAACTAGTGTGAGTGCAGAACAGAATGGAGTAAAGAAACGGAGTTTGGTTACGCTATCCTTTGATGACATCAAGGGAGGTGGACCGCTTGGGCAAAAACAACAACAGCAAGGACCTGGGGAAAAATCGCGGGAAAACGCTGGACGAGAATGACAAGAACACGAATTTGCGACAATCTCACCACAATGATCGCAATGAAGGAACAGGTAAAAACCGCTGATTTTCAGCGGTTTTTCTTTTTTCGATGGATGGCGAGCAAAAGGGCACGATTCCAGAAGCATTATGTTATAATAGGTTTTGTTTTTTTAATCACGTAAAGCAAAGTAGCGAGATCTGTTCCCAATGGGTACTATAGCGAGTGGAGGGAAGATTGTGACGGAACCGATGCAGGATGTACAGCCGGTGACCTTGTCGTCACAGGCGTTTTTGATATTGTGCCGTCTCTATGACGGATGCTACGACGAGCTGAAACAGAATGAGCAGATGTCCCAACTGGTAGAGTCGATTGCGGATATTCTGCTGGCAGGTGTGGAAACGCTTGAGAAGCAAGAAACGAAACCAAAGAACATCACATTCCCGTTGACGCTGCAGCAGCTTTTCCTACTCAGAAGACTGGTAGTGGACTTACTGGCTCATGCCCCTGCTGAAGGGGACGACAAGACCAAGCAGTGGCTTCAGGAATGCTTGACAGCTTTATCCGGGGGCGGAGGAAAAGCGAATGCCCCAATCTTCTGATCTTCATGTCATAACAAACGGTCGACAATCACTCGAAGAAGTGCTCCGCATGGCGGAAGCTGCTTACGCGGGTGGCATGAATTATTTACATATACGGGAAAAACAGCGTACGGCAAGAGAGTGTATGGACTGGGTGTACGCGCTAACAGAGGTAGTCCCCAAACAGTGCTTGATCATCAATGATCGCGTAGATGTGGCGGCGGCAGCCGCATGTCGAGGTGCTCACCTAGCCTACCATAGCCTGACTCCTGCAGAAGCACGCAAGGTATTATCTAATGAACAATGGATCGGGTGTTCTGTACATTCCGCAGTGGAAGCCGAGCAAGCTGTCCGTGAAGGGGTAAACTATGTCTTGTATGGCCATGTTTTTCCCAGTAGCTCCAAGCTGGGTGTAGCTCCGAGAGGAACAACTGAGCTCGCCCAGATCACCACAGGTCTTTCGGTACCGGTTGTAGGCATTGGTGGGATTACTCCAGAAAATGCCGGTCAAGTCTTGACAGCAGGGTGCGCAGGCGTCGCCGTTTTGTCAGGAATTACGGACGCTCATGACGTAAAGCAGGCAGCATTGGCATACCGTAACGCATTGGATACTTGGGAGGGGCACGCATAAATGAGAGACATGAATGTATTGCGAGAAAAAATGGGAGTGTATTTTGTCGTCGGTACACAAGATTGCGGCTATTCGATAGAACGCACGGTGGAAATCGTTCGGGAAGCACTGCAAGGCGGAGTAGGGACCCTTCAGCTTCGAGACAAAGGGAGCAAACTACACGCAGACGAGCGTTATGAACTGGGGCGTCGATTGCAAGCCCTCTGCCATGAGTATGGAGCTCTCTTTTTTGTCAATGATGACGTCGACTTGGCTGTTCGTCTACAAGCGGATGGGGTACATGTTGGCCAAGACGATATGAAACTATCGGACGTGAGAAATGTTGTTGGACCAGACATGTATATCGGCGTTTCTGCTGGAACGGTGAACGAAGCGTTATCTGCTCAGGCTGGCGGTGTCGACTGCATAGGAGTGGGAGCTATGTATGAGACTTCTTCCAAATCTGACGCGGGGGAGCCGATCGGTCCTGCTGGCTTGAGAGCGATCCGTGACGCAGTTGGTAGTGACCTGCCGATCGTCGGAATCGGTGGCATCACGGCGGATAATGCAGCAGATGTTATTCGTGCCGGAGCAGATGGAGTAGCGATCATTAGTGCCATCAGCCGAGCCGTTTCACCTCAACAGGCTGCGATCGCCCTGCAGGGAATTGTACGATCTGTCTAGCACGGACAAGTTGAGAAATACATATGGTAGGTTAACAAAAAACTCGGCTGTTTAGAAGCGCCTTATGGCGACCAAAAGGAGGTGGAGCCGATGAAAAATCGGATTTACCGGATCGGATACGAATGGGTCAGCAAGAGGGAACTACTGGAGCGTTTACTCATGAATGATAGCGCGCTCGTCGAACATAAAAGGTTGTACCCATTGCCAGATGACCATGAGACCGAGGTTCCTCCAGAAGAAGAACGACATACTGTACTTATTCGCAGTCAGCGTCGCACAGGAGAATGGGTAACCTTTAATGGCTTGTACGAAATTCTCGGGCGCGATCCGATCCCGTGGATCGATTCGCCACTCGAATATCACCAGTTCGGGACGGAACTGATTCCAGGGAATATCCGTAGGGAGAAGGCACCGCAAGGCAGAATCCCGGCACGTACGAAGCTGCAAGTTGCTGCCGTACGTCAAGATACTGTGTTTGTTACGGTTCCTGGCCATCCCTCGCGGCGCTATGAGATGTCGTTGTCGCATGCACGATTTGCAAAAGATCATCCGACTGAGCTGGAAATGAAGCTGCAGGTATACGCGTTTCCTCCTCGTCCGGACATTTTTGTGGATTGGCTGTTAAAAGAAGGACGCAAATCAGGAATCATCACGCGGCCAAATCAGGAGCGTGTAGAAAAGTCCGCCTTTCAAGTGTGGGATGACCTCCGAAAAGAATACGGAATCAGTGTGAGTGCCGCCTTGCTTGCCATTAAGCAGGCACTGATTGTTTTGGATCGAGCGGGAGTAGAGACTGATTTTCCTTACCCCGTGCAGGAACGCTCTGACTTATCCTTATTTAGTGAAGCAGAGCGAGATGCTTTTTACTCGTATCAATCCGTTCGCAGCGCGATGGCAGCAGTAGCCGCTCTCTTGACTATCGATCCCAAAGATCCATTGCAGGATACACTGCTCATGGACATCATGCTGGAGCAACAAATGAACCGCAGACGCGAATAGAAGCGTCCGCGGTTATTTTGGTTTTGTCAGAAATCCGATGTATAATGGCAGAGTAAACCAATTTGCAATGGGCGTGACGAATAGGTACGTATCCATGAACAGACTACAAGTGCCAGCCGATTATCAGTCACATTTGGAGCGAGCTTTCGGCGGTGGTGGCGAAAGGATGAAAGAAGTTCCAGGATTTCTTGAATTCCTTTTCCTCGCACCTACTGAAGGGGATGAGTACATCGTCTTCACGAAATGGGCGACAGAGGAAGATTTCAAAAACTGGACGCAAAGTGAAGCATTCAAGCGTGCTCATTCTGGGAGTAATCCAAATAGTCCGGTCAAATCAGACTTGCGCAACTACCTTGTAAAATCGCATTCGTAACCTCGAGGCATTTGTCACCTGTATGGGGCGGCAAATGTCTTTTTCCTTTCATCGTAAGATTTTTGTCCCCATGGTTTCCCTCTGATTGCTTTACATCTTGTCCCCATTCCGTCCATAATAGAAGCATCCATAGATGGAAGAAATCACCACTGTATAGTAAGAAGTAAAGGAGCCAGAGCGATTTGAAAAATCGAATACGCACTTATCTTGCTCATCTGGCCCCTGAATTGGCGGCCGAAATGCTTTCATTTCTTTCCAATGGACACCGCGATTTTGCGACTAAACGAGAGGAGTGTACATACCCGGAGTCTTGGCTTGTACAATTGGTTTCGAGGTTAGCAGAGACGGTGGAAACAGAAGATTATCGCGATTTGGAATACCACGTAGAAGAGTTTGCCAGTACGTGCGCGAAACAGGGGATGTCCTTGCTATTTGTGGTGGAGCGATTGCGGGTTTGCCGGGACAAAATATTGGAACATATGAGCAGAGACTCCGAATCGTTGGTCAACACCAATGAAGATCGAGTCGTGTTCTATCAGATCCAATTACAGTTGTACCAGTTTGTCGATCTGGTGCTTGCCCGTTTGATGGCAACAGGACAACCAGATTCAGCAAGACATCAAGAGGAAAGTGTATTGTCGCAGAGTACCCAGGGTGTTCATTTCTCAGAGGTAGCAGAGCAAGAACTGGTGCAGCTCGTCCTTCAGTCTAGTGATATCGCAGTGCTGATGATTGACCGTCAGATGAAAATTATCGAAGCAAACTATGCTTTAACTAGGTTGTTTCAAGTTGATCGGGACAAGATCCTCGGAACGAACATCGATGAAACCTTCTGCCCGCATGTAAGTGAGCGCTTTGTCCAGTGGGTAATCGAACGTGGGCAATCCGGTCATTATGTTGCGGAATACAATTCCCAATGGACGACAGTGAGTACCAGCCCGATTTACCATGCGGGTGAGGTGTGGGGTGCCATTGCTGTACTACGAAATTTAACCGATAGCAAGCGGTATGAAGAAGAACTGACGAAAAGGGAAGCATTGGCGGCGGTAGGTCAACTGGCTGCGGGAATGGCGCATGAAATTCGGAATCCGCTTACATCGATCAAAGGCTTTATCCAGCTACTGAGAGAGCAGGGCGAGCCCAATCGGAGTGAATCTTACTTTTCCGTCATCCTTACAGAGATTGAGCGAATTGACGGATTGCTGAACGACGTACTCGTCCTGGCACGTTACAGGGATGACAAAATCGTATCTGAGCTTTTCCCTTTGATGGAGGAAATCAATGGAGTCATACGATTGCTGGAACCTGAGGCGAATAGACGGGGAATCAAGCTGGAGCTGCAGATTGCAGATGGAGAATGGTACATAGTTGGACATCGTTCTAGAATCAAGCAGGCTTTTTTGAATATCTTGAAGAATGCTTTTGAGGCATTGGTTAGTGAAGGTTCGCTAGTGAGCATCACGGTATTTGCCTCTATTCATCAGGTTGTGATTACCGTTGAAGACGATGGACAAGGACTATCAGAAGATACCTTGCAAAATCTCTTTGTTCCTTTTTTTACGACAAAACAAGACGGTACTGGGTTGGGACTGTCCACGACACAGCGTATCTTTAACGACCATGGGGGAGAAATCTTTGCAGACAACTCACCGAGACTGGGAGGAGCTCGCTTTGAGATCCGACTGCCGTTGAATGCCCAAGCGCAATGGTAAGCGTAACATACAAAAAGACGGAATGATTTCCGTCTTTTTTTGTGCGTTACCTATTTAACCAGCTGATGGCGGAGGGCCATGGCGACAGCCTGTGTACGGTCCTCTACGCCCATTTTTTGGAGGATTCGATGGACGTGGGTTTTTACCGTTCCTTCTGAAATGAACAGATTCTGTGCAATTTGATCGTTGCGAAATCCATAGGCAATTTGCTGCAGGACATCCAGCTCTCGATCAGTCAAATCATCCAGCAGGATAGAGGGTGTGTGCGGATTTTCTGGTAAAGCCCGCTGAGATTGCAGGACTTCAGCCAAAGCCTTGGCAGCCGTTACGGTATGAAACAGAGCTTCCCCCTGGTAGGCGCGTCTGATCAGATCCAGCATCTCTTGAGAGTCTGCGTCTTTAAGCATGTAGCCGACTGCGCCTGCGCGAATTCCGTCTACAACGTAATTATGGTTGTCAAATGTCGTCAGGATGAGCACTTTCAGGGTGGGTTTGAGGAGCATGATCTCACGTGTCGCATCAATACCGGACTTGTTTGGCATTTGCACATCCATCAATACGACATCAGGAGTCAGTTCACCGACGAGCTTTACCGCTTCATCTCCGTCTGAAGCCTCCCCGATCACTTCCATGTCCGGTTGCATTTGGATGACATAACCTAGTCCCTGACGGATCATCGTTTGGTCATCTACTAAAACCACACGAATTTTCTCTTGCTGCTTCGTTTCTGTCATCGCCGTATGCTCCCTTCCTGTGTGAATGGTGTCAATGGGATCTCCACATCAATTTGAAAGCCATGTGGTTCCCGAACAAAGTAACGTAACCGTCCATTCAGCTTTTGCAGTCGTTCCTGAATGCCGGTTAGTCCAAAACCAGGCTTAATGGTCGAATGATTTGTGATGCTACCGTCATCACGGATGGTAAAAAAGATGGTATTTCCTCGATGCTCCAACACGACTTCGATCTTTTTGGCGTCTGAGTGTCGTAAGGAATTTGTAACCGCTTCCTGCAAAATCCGGTAAAACGTAATAGTCGCCTCTTGAGACAAGGTTACATCGAGATCGTCACTAATTAGCTCCATTTTCACACCAGTGTGTTTCTCTGCCTGTGACAACAGAGAACGAAGAGGAGTGAGACCCAACGAAGTTTTATCCATGGCTAATGTATGAACAGATGAACGAATTTCTTCGAGACTTTGCTTGGCTACACCAAGCATATTTCGTACCGCCTCTTGTGCGAGTGGCGGCCCATCCTGCAGCATGTACTTCACCGCTTGCAACTGGACGATCAGCGACGTCAAGCTATGTCCGAGCGCGTCATGAATATCGCGTGCGATTCTGGTTCGCTCTTCCAAAACGGCCACCTGCATGGTGTGAAGAGCGGCTTCCTGGAGCTGGTCATGAGCTTCCTGCAGCTCTGCGTGGGCCTTTTGCAGTTCCTCGAGATGCTTTTGGTTCATTTGATAGGCTTCATTTTGGATGCGGTAACCACGAGCTCCAATATAGCAGCCGATAAACGTCAGGATGAACGGGATGATGTGAACCAGCGGCAAGATGTTCTCGAAGTACATGGATAGCGTGGTACATACTCCAAAAAAAGTGGCGTAGGCCAATGCACGCTTTCCTTCGATGTGAAACCCGATAAACACAGCCAGCGGGAGCATCATTCCAAAGCCTTCTCCGCCCACGAACACACTTTTGAGCAAAGAAAGCGATCCAAGCAAGATCGTAACTAGCTCAATCTGGAAAGGCTTCCAATTTCTTTTGGATGCCCAGAACAAGACGATATAGAAAAAGAATAGTACCATAGTAGTGAAAAACTGTATGGGAGTTTCCCGCATAAATGAATTTGGTAATAACGACAGAACAATGAGAACAGAAAACCAGATGATCAATAAACGTTTTTGGATTGCCTTTATACTCATACGCAACAAAGAGACATCCTTCTTTCTCTGTCGGGATTATCGCTTAGTTTCATTCTAGCATGAGCTGTCGTCTATCTCCAGATAGATACCGTATACATGGAAATCAACCGACTGGTAGACTTCACTACCTAGGACTGTAGGTAGAATAAAGTTGGTAAATGTGCGATTTTGTTAGGATGGGTCTATAGTTACGTAGTGAACGCAAGGGGAGGCTTTCATGAAAGAACTGATTCAGCTGGCAAAGCTCCTGCGGGAAGCGAGTGCTTTGTTTTCGTCGATTTCGAAAAAGGAACTGGACACCGGGGATGTTACATGGCAACAGGTTCTGATCCTAGAGCAAATCGAAAAGGGTCCAAAGACGATGGGAGACATTAGTAAGGCTGTCGATCTTTCATACAGTACAACTTCGGGACTCATTAACAGGCTCGAACAGGAAAATCTGGTGAGGAGGTTTCGAGATAAAAGTGATCGGCGCATCGTATGGGTCTCCCTGACTGATCGCGTATTCGAACAGGATGGGGTGGAGTTGGAAGATCCTCGCGCAATCTCATCTCTTCATGCGTTACAAGATTTATTTTACATTCAGAAAGTGTAAAATCGCTGGCGCGAAAATGGATGAAAGTATAAGGGCAACTATGGTTTCGCCAAAAGGTGTGGCGCAACCAAGTTTTCTATTCACAAGAAAAGAAACTGACTAGCTGATCTAAAAGAGGTGAGTAAAATTGAATCTGTCAGAACTCTCGATTAAACGCCCTGTCACGATGATCATGCTGACGGTGGCCATGCTTATTTTTGGCTTCGTCTCTCTCCCGCGTCTGGCGATTGATTTGATGCCTGACCTGAACTTTCCGGTAGCGGTGGTCGTTACGTCCGTCGATGGAGGTTCTCCGAGCGAGGTAGAGAAACTGGTAACGAAGCCAATTGAAAATGCTCTAGGGACAGTTTCGGACCTAGATAGTATTTCCTCGGTTTCTGTAGAAGGTGCTTCCCAGGTCATCCTGCTGTTCAATTGGGGAACAGACCTGGATCAAGCAACTCTGGATATGCGGGAAAAAGTGGACCAGGTTCGAGGAGCATTACCTGACTCCGCCCACGCACCACGCGTATTGCGTATTGATCCAAACAGTCAACCGATCATCCAGTTTGCTGTAACGGGTGATCAGGATGTAAACAAGTTGAAAGATATGGCCGAAGATTTGATCCAATCCCGTTTGGAGCGGATTGATGGTGTAGCGTCTGCTTCCATCAGCGGTGGCCAAGATCGTGTCATCGACATCATCGTAGACCCTGCGAAGCTTTCGGCATACGGATTGACACTGGATCAGATCCAACAGTCTTTGAGTAGTAGCAACCTTTCAGGTTCTGCTGGTGCCGTTCGTGAGGGTGACGGGAAATTAAACATCCGTGTACAAGGTGAGTTTGCCAATGTGGAGCAAATTGCTTTGACTCCAATTTCTGTTGGGATGGGCGGCTCGCTTCGTTTGAGCGACATTGCCCAAGTGAAGGATACGACAGAAGAAATCACGCAATTGAGCTATGTGAACGGAAAGCCGAGTCTGGGTATTTCCATCACGAAGGCTTCTGGTGGGAACACCATTGAAGTAGCCGATGAAGTGAAAAAAGAGTTGGAAAAGATCAAAAAGGATTTGCCTGCGAACATTCAGGTGACGACGACCCTTGATACCTCTACATACATCAAGGACTCCATCTATACAACTGCAGAGCATGCTCTGTTGGGTGGTCTGGTCGGGATTATCCTGTTGTTCTTCTTCCTGGGTAGCCTGCAGTCCATGCTCATTGCAATCATCGTGTTGCCAGTTTCGATCGTGGCAACTTTCCTGCTCATGTATATGACGGGTCAGACGATCAACTTGATCTCCCTATCCGGTTTGACGTTAGGTTTGGGGTCACTCATTGACTTCGCGGTCGTTATGCTGGAGAACATCTTCCGTCAACGTGAAAAAGGAAAAGGCATGATGGAAGCGGCCTTAATAGGTTCCAAAGAAGTAGGAACGGCCGTTATGGCATCAGCTCTGGCGCAAATTTGCGTATTCTTGCCGATTGCCTTGACAGAAGGGATCGCGGCGGAATTGTTCGGTCCATTGGCGTTGACAGTAGTGTTCTCCCACATCGCCGCATTGGTGTTCTCGATTTTGCTCGTTCCCATGTTGAGCTCACGCATTCTGAAAAAAGTGCCGGATCATGGTAATCGCAAAGATTATAAAGGTATAAACCCTGTTATTTGGTTCAATATCGGATTCCATAAAGTGGAAAAAGCTTATGCGAAATTGCTGGGCTGGTCGTTGGGTCACCGCAAAACCGTCATGATTTCTGCTGTTGTCATGATGGTAGGCTCTTTGGCACTGACACCATTGATCGGTGCTGAATTTATTCCAAGCATGGACCAAGGCCAAGTATCGGTTTCCATCAAGATGCCAAATGGTACCGTGTTGGCTGAGACTGAAAAAGTAGCAAAACAAGTAGAGGATATCGTAAACCAGGTGCCTGAAAAGGACATTGTCGCTACTTCGATCGGTAGCAACGGTTCTCCTCTCGCCAGTACCTTGTCATCCAATCAAGCTACGATTACTCTGATGCTGGTGGATGTTACGGAGCGGCAACGATCTTCAGACGATGTCGTAATGGATTTAACGGAAAAACTGAAGACCATTGCGGGTCCTGAAATTAAAGTAAGTGCTGCCGAAGGGATGTCTACCGGATCTCCTGTCGAACTGACCGTACGCGGGGATGACCTCGATGTACTCAAAGACATCAGTGGTATCATCAAGGGCGAAGTAGAAAGCGTACCTGGTACGAACAACGTAACCACGAGCTTGGAAGAATCCAGACAGGAATTTGAAGTGAAGGTAAATGCGGAAAAGGCAAGCCTGTACGGCTTGACGACCGGTCAAGTCCTGTCTTCTGTACGTACTTCTTTCCAGGGACAGACCGTTACGAAATATCGTACAGGTGATGACGAAATTGACATTAAGTTGCAGTTGCCTGAAAATTATCAGGAAGATATCAACTACTTGAACAATCTGCGCATTTCTGCATCAGGCGGGGCGCAAGTAGCCCTTTCTTCTGTCGCAACGATTAGCAAAGTAGACGTACCTTTGACCATTAATCGTTCCAATCTGACCCGTGAAGTGAAAATTACGAGTGACTTGGCTGGACGCGACCTGAATTCGGTATCGAATGACATTCAGGCAAAAGTGGATAAACTGAATCTTCCTGACGGATACAAATTGGAATTCGGTGGCCAAAGTCAGGACATGGCGGAATCGTTTGGTAGTCTGGCACTTGCGATTGTCCTTTCCGTCGTGTTGCTTTACATGGTTATGGCAGCCCAGTTTGAATCGCTGTACAGCCCGTTCATCATCATGTTCTCCGTTCCACCGACTGTCACAGGCGTACTGCTTGGTTTGCTCGTAACCGGAACGCCGATCAGCGTATCCGTATTGATCGGTTATATTCTGCTGATTGGTCTGGTCGTGAACAACGCGATCGTACTGATCGACTACGTCAACCAATTGCGTGCACAAGGCTGGGAATTGCGCGATGCGATCTTGCATGCGGGTCCAATCCGTCTGCGTCCTATCTTGATGACTACGTTGACCACCATTCTGGCAATCGGACCGCTCGCATTCTCTGGCGGATCGGGTACAGAAACGCAAGCACCAATGGCGGTAACTGTTATCTTCGGTTTGAGCTTCGCCACGCTGATTACCTTGGTATTGGTGCCGGTCGTTGCTTCGTGGTTCGATGATATGGGCAAAAAACGTCGTGAAAAACGCGCGAAACGAAAAGCAAAGAAAGAAGCTAAGAAAAACGCTAAAAACGCTCCCGCTCTGGAAGTGTAGTACGTTTGTGGGATAAGGAGGGACATATATGATTAAAGTTAATAAACCCGTCATTCTAGCGTTGCTCGCCATCAGTTTGGTGGCAGGTTGTTCCAGCCCGCAAGCGGCAGAGACGCCTACAGAAAAGACGGAGTCAGTCACACCCGTTCAGGTGGAGCAGGTAGCCACCGGTACAGTCAACTCCGAATCTGGGCTGACTGCCAAACTGGCACCGAGTGAGGAAGTGCAGATCACTCCGAAAGTGAGCGGAAAGATCACGTCACTTCCGGTAAAGCTGGGGCAGCACGTCAATAAAGGACAGCTATTGTTCAAAATTGACGAACAAGACTCGATCAACAATGTACAGCAAGCGGAAGCCGCTTATCGTGTCGCTCAGGCGAACCTGAAGCAGACGAACAGCAGCTCCGATCAAGGTCTGGTTCAAGCGAAAAACAGCTTGAAACAGGCAGAGCAAGCATTGGCAGATGCCAAGCTGAACCAACAGCGTATGCAGCAATTGTTTGCGCAAGGAGCGATATCGTCCCAACAGCTGGAGCAAGCAAATACGCAGCTGACAAACGCGCAAACCTCTTATGCGAACGCGCAGCAAAGCTTGCAAGCCGCGCAGCAAAAGACAGGTACTCAAGTATCCGAGGCATCCGTAAATCAATCCGCGGTCAGTCTGCAAAACGCACGTGAGGCGCTTGCGAATGCTACGGTTACCGCTCCGATCAGCGGTTTTGTCTCCAGTGTGACTGGAGCAGTCGGACAAATGGCAGGGCAACAACCGGTAGTTGTGATCGTGAACACGAATCCTTTGCTGGTAAAAGCGAATTTGTCTGAAGCGGATGTTACGAAGGTGAAAGTCGGAACAGCTGTAAAAGTAAATGTACAGTCGACAGGTAGCACGATCGAGGCGAAAGTTACGGCTGTGAGTCCAGTCATGGATTCATCGCTGAAAGCTTATCCGATTGAAATTACCATTCCGAATGCTGATAACGCACTGAAATCGGACATGGTCGTGAATGTAACATTCCCGAATGTTTCTTCAGAACAAAAGAACAGCTTGGTTATATCTCGCAAAGCTGTGTTCGAGCGTGAAGGCAAACAATATGTATTCAAGCTGGAAGGCGACGTAGCCAAACAGGTAGAAGTTGGAACAGGTGCAGGCTCTAGCGATACGATCGAGATCGTCTCTGGTTTGGCTGCAGGAGATCAGATTGTTGTGAAAGGTCAAACCCTTCTGCATGATGGCAGCAAAGTGAGCATTCAAAAGTAATAGCGAGAAGTAGCGCAGTCAGGAAGATCGAAAGGGGCGGAGAAGTTTCCGCCTCTTTCTTGTGTCTACATCGAACAAGAAAGCTTGATTCTTCGAGTATGTACAGAAGCAGCATTTAGTGCACATAATAATTATTATGTTAACTTAAATGTCACGGTTTTAAGACAAAGTGTCCCTGCCACTTTTGACATCAGGAAAGATTCGTTACAATAAGGGAGATAGTGGATGAAACAACCTCGGAGGTATGTATGTCTGGAAATCTTTCCGTCTTGTTAGCCTTTGGCGCAGGCTTTCTCTCGTTTATTTCACCTTGCTGCTTACCGCTCTACCCGTCTTTTTTATCATACATAACAGGGATTACCGTCGACGAAGTGAAAAAAGGGAGGACCGTCTTCCGGAAACAGGCGCTCTTGCACACCTTGTTTTTCATCATCGGCTTTTCCATTATTTTCATCGCGCTAGGATTGTCCACCTCTTGGATCGGCAGCTTGTTCGTGAACCAAAAGGATTTGATTCGCCAGCTTGGCGGCATTTTGCTCGTGATCATCGGATTGGTCATGCTGCAAGTGTTTAAAATGGATTGGATGATGCGCTCATTCAAAGTGGATTTAAAATCCCGACCATTAGGGTATACTGGGTCCATACTGGTAGGAATGACGTACGCGGCTGGCTGGACGCCTTGCGTGGGACCTATTCTTTCCGGGATTATTGTGATGGGTGTGACGGACCCTTCTCGAGCCTTGACGTACACGCTTGCTTATACGCTAGGGTTTGCCATTCCGTTCTTTGTGATGACGTTCTTTATCAGCAAAGTAAGCGCGATCGTCAAATACTCCGACCAATTTATGAAAGTGGGCGGGGGCATCATGATTTTGTTCGGAGTGCTCTTGTACACAGATAAATTGACGGATATTACTCGTGTCCTGATTCAGCTGTTCGGTGGCTTTACTGGTTTCTGATTGAGCAAAGCAGGGGTGAAGACATGAACAAACTGGTGTTGGCGATACTGGTGACGGTAGGTGTCGGTTATGCCGTTTGGCAGCAACCGCAGGAATCTGCCGCAGTAGTAGCAGAGGTACAAAAGCCGGAAGTAGGTTATCTGGCGCCCCATTTCACCTTGACTGGCTTAGACAATCAAGTATATAAGGTCGATGGAAAGCGGACCAAGCCGGTTATTCTCAACTTTTGGGCTTCCTGGTGTGGTCCGTGCCGCATGGAAGCGCCTGATCTGCAAAGACTCCATGAGAAGTACAAAAATCAGGTGGACTTTTACGGAGTCAATGCGACGAATAACGATAGTCCAGAAGCCGCAGCAGCTTTTGTCCAAGCCTACAAGCTATCCTTTCCGATCCCGATGGATGTTGCAGGTACGGTGTCCAATCGCTATTTGATCCAAGCCTTCCCGACGACCTATCTGGTGGATACGCAAGGCGTTGTACGTAAGAAAATCATTGGAATGATCGATTCGGCCACACTCGAGCTGGAATTGCGCAAGCTTTTGAATGAAAAACCTTGAGGATAAGTACCTGAAACGCTGTGTGTTTGCACAGCGTTTTTTATGTTTCGGCTGTCCAGTGAAGCCATCACTTTTTTGAAGTAGCCGAAGTCTTGCCCATTTTTAAGTCACAAGTCTAGTTTTGTGCGCTTGCCTAAAGAAAAGGGTTGTTCTCCTTCATAGACTGGAGTGATCTAGGGCTAAGGGAGGAGAACGGATGGCCAAGGCAAAGAAAGTAAAGAAGAAAAATTCACGGCAGCATCCCAATCAGGTAAATTTGAAAATTGTGACCTCTACCACTTGTCAGGTGTGCAAGCAACAGTGTGCCCGGGGGTTGGCATATCTCGAAGAAATGTCCCAGCCCGGTGCGATCGGATATGGAGTTCCTTGCATTCTAACCAAACGTCAGTCGTGACGTTCGGACTGGTATTGTATCAGTAGTTGGGTAATCCCTCTTTCGATGCAAAAGAGGGATTATTTTTTGTTGGTTCCTTGCATCGTCGCATTCTATGGCAAGATCGTCTGGCATGTACTATACTGAAGAGACTTCTATTTTGACGATGAAAGGAGGGTGATTTTGTGCGCCCGTTGCAAATATCGCCCGAAACAGCCATTAAGCTGGCTGAAAAACTCAATGTTCCACTAGAGCAGCTCATGCACATGCCGCAACACATTTTGATTCAAAAAATGATGGAGCTGGCCAAACAAGAGGAAGACGAAGGAACAAAAGAGTAAGGGTCTGAAATGTTAAGACTGTCCTGCTCAGAGACTGATGGGGCAACTCCAGCAAGGAACGTCTCAAACTGCAGTCGAAGACAGGATTTATTTCGAATGACGTGGAAAATGTAAGCAAAATACATAGAAGTCGAGGGAGGAAACATCATGTCGATCAATGTGTCCCATAAGTTTCGGACAGGGATTAAGCCACAGGCGTTTATCGATGGCATGACCAAAAATCAGGAGGCGTTCCAAGGCTGGAAGGAATCGTTTTCTTGGCCGAGTGAGGAAGATCGTGAGTTTTTTGCGTCCCTCGCAAATCGGGATGACCTGCGCTGCTTGATCCTGGCTGCGGATTGGTGCGGTGATGTCGTCCGCAACGTACCCGTGGTTCTGGAAGCCCTGAAAGACACGGAGATCCCAACCGAAATCTTGATCATGGAAGACCATCTGGAATTCATGGATGAGAATCTCACGATGGGCGGTCGCTCCATCCCAGTCGTCATCTTTGCAGATACAGGTGGGCATGTACTGGCGAAGTGGGGCCCACGCCCGAAGCATGTGCAAGAAGTCATGATCGCATTCAAACAAAAGAATCCAGATCGTACGGCTCCGGACTATGATGACAACATTAAAGTCGCTCGTGCGGAAATGCTTCAGCAATACGGAGAAGGACCTGGCTACCAGGCTGTAATCGTAAAAGAGCTGAGAGAGCTGCTTTCTTCTATCTAATGGAGGAACAGATTGCAACGGTTCACGGCGGGCGGAGGGACTCTCCGCCTGTTGTTGTGTGAAATAGAGTATGTAAATAAAGTTGGAGTAATAGAAAGGTTGAACGAAATGCATTACTACGGCAACGAAACGATTATGTCCTTGGAGCAAGTACTGCGGTTGAAACCATCTGAGGTCCGCATCCTGGAGTGGGTCCGCACCTACGAATTTTTGGAGAACAGCTATGGGATCGACGAGTCAGTCCCTTATTTCCTGGATATTTTGTGCGAAACCGAGGGGGTGCGTATTCGGAAAAATCGGATCGTTGATTTTCCTGAGTATGTCTGTGAGGAAGAACAGCGCTTTTCGGATGTAGGAGAAGCTTTGGCGGTCTTCCATCAGTGGGCAGAGGAAATCCTGAAAAAAATAGAGAAAGACTAGTCCAAAATCTAAAAATCTATTGACTCATTTGGCTGTTCATGATAGATTAGATCTTGTCGCTTCTGAATGATAGATTTCGTTCAGGGGAATGGAGCACATACGGGGAGATAGCGAAGTGGCTAAACGCGGCAGACTGTAAATCTGCTCCCTCTGGGTTCGGCGGTTCGAATCCGTCTCTCCCCACCATTGATTTTCTATCAATGATGTGCTAATATAGTTTTACAGATTCTCATGCCGGTGTGGCGGAATGGCAGACGCGCGCGACTCAAAATCGTGAGGGAAACCGTGGGGGTTCAAGTCCCTTCACCGGCACCACACTTACATAATGATAAGCTGAGTTCTCGTTTTGCGGGTGTAGTTCAATGGTAGAACTCTAGCTTCCCAAGCTAGCGGCGTGGGTTCGATTCCCATCACCCGCTCCATACAGTTAGACAAAAAACCTTGAAAAATCAAGGTTTTTTTGTTGTTTATGCTCCGATTCGATTTGCTTCTAAGTGGATCATAAGGCACTTGTTGACGAATTGTCGATGAAATAAATGATTTTGCTCCTCGTAACCGTGAATCGAATTTGTCCAATTTATCGGCTGTTTCCCGACTAACCTTCTTAGTCACGTGAGCATTTTTAAATCATTAATGAAGCTAACAATATGTATTGTTTTTATTTGGCTGAAAGTAAGAGGACTGAGTTCTTTTTCGGCAAATTTTTTAGCCCATTCTTTCTCGACGAATTCAGAGAGAAGCATTTTCTCAGGTGAGATATATTCACCGGATTCAACTTCAATTTTAAACTTTGCTAAATCGAGTTCGAGATGTTCTGTCAATTTCTTGGGTGTAAGTTTTTCAGTAATACGAATTGTTATTGTACGCTTAAGGCGCTTTCCACTAGCAGCATAGCCAATTCAACAACGAGTAAATCAGAGTTGTCACCACGTTTTTGAATACTTGCCACACTCTGTCACCTCCAATAAATAAAACTGGGAGGGGAGTGAAATAGTACCTGATGTGCAGAGATAATAAAGTTATAGTTTATGGAAGCATGATTCATGTGATGCAGGTGAGTCCATAAAGCTACATTCTTTAAAAATAGTAGTTGTTCAGTTTATACAATATTTATTCATTTGTACTAAACGAAAAAATCAGTATAATGATATTAGTTTGTTTTTACAGATTGATTTGAATGGCCATCCATCGAAGAAGCTGATTCTATTGCGGGGTTAGGTGAAAGAGAAGATTTGATAGTAATGATGGTACAATTTTATCTTAGTGGGGGAACGTCTATGAAAAGTATTCTGACAAAGGTAAGTCAAGTAAGTCTGGTAAAGCAAATAATTGTAGGTTTGATTATTGGTATTATCCTGGCTATAACGATCCCCGAAGCAGCAAAACCTGTAGTAGTTTTAGGTTCTTTATTTGTAGGCGCTTTGAAAGCGATTGCACCTGTGTTGGTACTCTTTTTGGTTATGTCAGCCATCGCTCAACATAAAAAGGGTCACCAAACGAATATGAAGTCTATTATCATGCTATACCTTTTAGGAACCTTTTTAGCTGGATCAATCGCAGTTATCGCAAGCTTTATTTTCCCTGTGAGCTTAACACTTGCAGATGGAGCTGAGGGTGTGACGCCTCCTGGCGGTGTTGTAGAGGTTCTCAAGACATTGCTACTAAATGTGGTGGATAACCCAGTTAACGCCATTGTGAAAGCGAACTATATCGGTATTTTAGCTTGGGCAGTACTTCTTGGTTTGGCATTAAGAAATGCCGTTGATACGACGAAAACAATGATTAGTAATTTTTCTGATGCGGTTTCGAAAATGGTTGGTTGGGTAATTAGGTTTGCACCATTAGGAATCATGGCACTAGTATTTGAATCTATTACTACAAATGGACTTAACGCGTTACTAGGGTATGCGAAATTACTTGCTATTTTGATTGGTTGCATGCTCTTCGTGGCACTGGTTGTGAATCCAATCCTTGTGTATGCAGCTATAAGACAAAACCCTTACCCGCTTGTTTTCAAGTGCATGAAAGAGAGCGGCATTACAGCATTCTTTACACGAAGCTCGGCTTCAAATATTCCTGTAAACATGAAATTGTGTGAAAATCTAGGCTTGAATAAGGATAGTTATTCAGTGTCGATTCCATTAGGGGCTACCATCAATATGGCTGGTGCAGCTGTTACGATTTCTGTTTTGACCCTAGCAGCGGTTCATACACTTGGTATTCCAGTTGATATCCCTACCGCCATCATCCTTAGCGTAGTATCCGCTATATGTGCTTGCGGTGCTTCAGGGGTGGCTGGTGGATCTTTATTACTGATTCCTCTGGCATGCAGCTTATTCGGTATTCCAAATGAAGTCGCGATGCAGGTAGTCGGAGTCGGCTTTATCATTGGAGTGTTACAAGACTCTTTTGAAACGTCACTTAACTCCTCTTCAGACGTTCTTTTCACAGCAGCAGCTGAGTTTAAAGAGTGGCGAAAAGAAGGAAAGAAAATAAATATCTCCAAAGCAGCATAAGGAAGAAACTCTCTTACCCGGCGATTGAATTGCCCCCTATTGTTAGACTGGACTAACGATGGGGGGGTATTTTTTTGCGTTCTTGCTCAGCCACGTAAGTAAGAAGGCTTAACAAATTGATCCTCCATAAACTTTCCTAGATCGCCCATGCTACGGAATTTCCGACTATCAAAGGCGTTTCATTCTTAAGTACCACAATATCTGCATTTAGCTCTCGTGTAAGATACTTCCACTCATGAATGATTCCGTCATAATCCCGGCATAATCTGTCTAATGCATCGAGATAGAGCAGATCGCCTTCCTGTAAGATCAGGCGCATTGCTTGATACTGCGGTCAATTAAAGTCTTTGCCACTTTGCTTGTCAATGAATATGTATCGCTCGTCAATCCCGAGGTCAAACATTTTATTAAGCTGCCGTTCGTATTTTGGTCCTTCGCTGAAACGCGAACATATCTGACTCTCAAAATATCAACTCCATCCACAAATCTATGTCAATAAGTATATAGAATAAATGAAGTGTTTCAATGTGGAAAACTGCACTTTTTGACATAAAGTTGGATTAGAGTGGTACTGGGAGTAAGAAAAGGGATACCCCATCTATGCAGGGGTACATAACCCATTACAAAT
>JARDZO010000245.1 GCA_029240815.1 Brevibacillus sp. | reverse complement strand
TGTGGAAGCGTGGCAACACGTGGAGCTGACGAATACTAATCGGTCGAGGACTTATCCACACTCTTAGCATACATGCAGATCCAGTTTTCAAGGAATGAACGAGCCATCCGTTGAGGATGGTTTTTTTATTTTGAATCGGAACCATCGAATATTTTGATGAACCAAATGAAAAACATCACTTTTACTTCTCGCTCTTCGTCCTCTATAGTAGGAATATAAAATGACAATACAGAACTTTCAGATGTTTTTGGGTAGGAGAGGAGTTTGTATGAAGCAGGATTCTTCCATACGTTTTCACTATGCGTGGGTAATAGCGGGCGTCACGTTCTTTATTCTTTTGATCGGCGCAGGGATCCGTTCTGCTCCTGGTGTATTTATGATCCCGGTTGAACAGGAGTTTGGCTGGAGCCGTTCGGCGATCTCTTTTGCCTTATCCGTCAACCTGCTGTTATATGGGCTGGTTGGCCCCTTCGCTGCAGCAGTGATGGACCGGTTTGGGATTCGACGTATCACCATGATCGCTCTTCTGATGCTGGCACTGGGATCAGCACTAACGACCTGGATGCAGGCTTCCTGGCAATTGACTTTACTATGGGGAATCGTAGTTGGACTTGGGTCAGGCTGTACCGCCTCTGTATTAGGGGCAATGATTGCCAATCGGTGGTTCATCCAGCATCGTGGTCTGGTCATGGGTATTTTGACCGCGAGTGGCGCTACGGGTCAGCTTTTGTTTCTCCCTCTCTTGGCGAGTATGGCAGAGTCAGCAGGCTGGCGGACGGCTACTTGGATCATTTCAGTAGTTGCACTCATCATGGTACCAGTCGTTATGTTCTTCATGCGTGACCGACCAAGTGATAAGGGTCTGAAGGCATATGGGGCTACAGAGGCGGATAAGGAGTTGTCTGTTCCTACGCAAAATCCTTTTCGCACAGCGATCCAGGGTTTATTTACAGGTCTGCGTTCTTTTGACTTCTGGTTGTTAGCGGGTAGCTTTTTTATATGTGGATTGTCTACCAACGGTCTGATCGGGACCCATTTCATTGCGGCTTGTATGGAACATGGCATTCCAGCTGTCACGGCAGCCAGTTTACTTGCGTTGATTGGCGTTTTTGATATCATCGGGACTACCTTTTCCGGGTGGTTGTCGGATCGCTTTAATAATCGCTGGCTATTGTTCTGGTACTACGGGTTACGTGGCCTTTCATTGATGTGGCTCCCTACTGCCCTGTCTTCTTCCACCTTCAGTCTCGGGTTGTTTATCGTCTTCTACGGCTTGGATTGGGTAGCGACCGTACCACCCACCCTGAAATTGACTACAGATATTTTCGGAAGACAACAGGCGGGAATCTTGTTTGGCTGGATTTTGGCAGCCCATCAGTTGGGAGCTGCAGTCGCCGCGTACGGCGGAGGGGTCGTCTACACGATGTTGAACAGCTACTTCTTTATGTTTATAGTAGCAGGTGCGTTTTGTTTGCTGGCTTCGCTCATGGTAATGAGAATTGGAAGGAACGCGCTCACTCCATCTGTTTCCCGGAATATGTAACGGTAAAAAGAGTACTGAAATAAAACTAACACCCGAGGCAGATAAATGGTCTCGGGTGTTAGCTTTGTGTAGGCGGTCGCAGGGGAAGCGTCAGGCGAAACACGGCACCGGAAACAGTTCCGTTCCTCACATCAATTGCCCCTCCCGATCTTTCGACAATCGCACGGGAGATGGCTAGCCCCAAGCCAACGTCTCCATTCTTTCCTTTGACAAAACGATGAAACAGGTGGGGTAACAATTCATCAGGAATGCCTTCTCCATCATCAATAACCTCAATGATGGCGTGGCGTTTTCCTCCATCAATCCGGATTTCAATATGCTCGTCGGCGTGGCGCAGTGCATTCCCTACAATATTGAGCAACGCTTGCAAAATCTTTCCATTATCTACATACAGAGTGGGGTCTGTACTCAGGTTGCGAACGGTGATGGTAACGTTTTGCTGAACCGTCAGTGGATGCAGGCGCTCAATCGCTTCTGACACCAGCTCAGATGCTGAATAGGAAGAAGGGTGAAAGAGGTCTTCTTCGCTCTCCAGTTTTGCTAGCAGGATAATTTCCGTCACGATATGTTTTAGGCGATTGGTCTCAGCGACAATCACATCCAGGCCCTGTTCTGCCGACTTGTCCGTGAAAATACCGTCTCGAATCCCTTCTGCATATCCTTGAATGGACATCAGGGGGGTTTTTAATTCATGGGAAGCATTCTGCAAAAATTGACGCTGGATTTCATGGAAACGATCCAACTCCTGTGCCATCGAAAAGACACTCTCGGAGACTTCGGCAATCTCTCCTCGAGCAGGAATATGGCGGACCTCGGAAAAGCGGCGAAACTGCACTTTTTTGATCTCCTTCACCAACTGGTTCAAGGGGCGTACCATGCTTTTTGTCATGAAAAAGCTGAGGAGAATCGTAGATACAGCTCCAATGAGGAGAACGATGATGATATTTTGTGTCAGCTCGAGACGTGCATCTTTCAATCCACGAACGGGGGAGCCTAGAATCAGTCTCTGTTTTTCATCGTTCTTAAACGGCAAATTGACTACGACATAATCATCGTCGCCAACGATCCAAATGTTCTTATCTTTCCGTTTTTCTACTTTTCGTTCCAAGGCGTCCAGCCATTGATTCAAATTAGAAGAAGGAAGAGTCGTATACAGTACTTTTTTCTTTTTCCCCAGTAACAGGACTTCGACCTTACGATTGGAGATAAACAGCCTAGTCAGTTCTGCGATCGATTCCGGCTGGATGATTTCTGAAGGGTCGTTATTTTTATCGATCCAGGTTTGGCCTTTTAGTACCAGCTCATTTTTTTGCTGATCAATCAGGTTATCGAGCAAAAAGGAATGAATCAAGCTGGCAGAAATAGACGTAAGGACTAACAATAAGAGACCAAACATGAGAGTAATACGTAACTGAAGGCTCATCCTTCATGCGTCCTCTCCGTGGAGCGCAGCCGATAGCCAAAACCCCATACGGTTTCCAAAGGGATTTTGTCTAGCTTTTTGCGAACACGCCTGATTAAATCATCTACCACACGATCACTCCCAAAATAATCGTCACCCCAAACGAGGGTCAGCAGTTCATCGCGAGAAAAAGCTCGATTTGGGTTTTCTGAAAGCAAAGAGAGCACTTGAAACTCTTTGGAGGTTACCTCTACTTCTTCGCCAAGCGAATAGACAAGTCGCCTTTCCTTATCCAGAACAAGCAACCCTTTCTCAGGTTGATCAAGTGTGATCTTATCTCCATCATGCGAAGAATGTTCGCTGCGGTTTTTCATGTGCTCCCAGCGACGCAGCGCTCGATTGGCACGGGCCACTAACTCACGAGGGCTAAATGGTTTGGTCAAATAATCATCACTGCCCAATTCTAGACCCAAAATCTTGTCCACTTCTTCGTCGCGGGCTGATATCATGATGATCGGCGTCTCAGATTCCATACGGATACGCCGACAGAACTCATAGCCGTTCATGCCAGGCAGCATGATATCTAGCACCCATAGATCAGGTGGATTCGTTTCTTTGAGATGCAACGCTTCTTCAGCAGATTGCACACTCATGGTCAGATAGCCTTCTTTTTGCAAATAGGCTTCTACAATCTGTCGGATATTGGGATCATCGTCTACGATGGCAATGGAAAAAGGCTTCATGTGGGGTCCTCCGAGACCTTCGAATTCACTAGTTATTGTACAACAGATTCGTGAATGAACAGGGCATCTGAGCGTTTTCCCACACATTTCCCATACATACTCAAATAACACCATTTATCTACAACAAAAAGACAGCTCCCGGTTATAAGCAGAGCTGTCTTTATTATAGAGGAGGAGGCTTCAAGACTATTGCAGAGTCTCATAAATCGAAGTTTTTTGCGACAGGATTTCGGACTTCAATGCGTTCAATTGTTTCGTCAGATCGATCGCGTCGTTCAGGGAGGATTGCCAAGCCTCATCTCCGTTTTTGAAGGATTCCTTGGCAGAGGTAAGCGTGTTCTGGATTTCTTGCTTCACTTGATGAGCTTCGTCTTTATTGGCTTTTTTTGCATCACGAATCGGTTTGACTTCGGCCAGGGGTTCCTTCAGATTTTTGTGGCTTTCTTTTACCTGAGCCACCTCGTCTGCGATTGGAGCCAATTTTGCTTCGATTGTTTGGTGATTGGCTTCGAGTTGTGCTTTGATGGAGGCAACTTTCTCTTTGTCTTTCGCTAGCTTCGCTTCTTTTAGCTGAGCAGAAAGATTCTTGTTTTCTTCTCGCAGTGGCTTCAGTTCGTCTATAGCTGCTTTTACTGTATCACGGACTTCCTCGGGAACGCCTCCTTTGAGGGAATCCCAGATCGCCTTATTTTTTTCGCCTTGTGCTTTTAGTGCAATATTTAATTCTTTGGATTGACCTTGGAGAGTTTGCAGTTGTTGATATTCAGCCGTTTGTTTCCATTTTGGTTCTTTCACCGTTTTTTCCTCGGCATGGATGATCCCTGCGCTACTGGCCAACAAGCTCGTGGTAAGCAAAGATACGGAAAGAATTTTTTTCATCGGTGATTCACTCCCTGACAGGTATTGGTGTACGAGTACCATGGTAGAGGGGAAGTGTGAGAAATGTATGGGATAAGCGAGGGGAATTGATCAAAAAAGGATGACCTTGAAAAGGTAAAGTAAGTGAGATAAACTGGAGTTGCTTACAAAATTCGTGCGAGCTACGCAGGAGGGCAATCCATTGAAAAATCGTTTCGTTACTACCCAAACAAATTGCATAGTAACGAAAACGTATCGGGTGCTCTCAACATAACCAGTTTCTTTTTGCATGCTTACAATCGATCATGCAGACAAGGCAAACGTGGAATTCCAAGGCGCCGGTATGTCGGTGCCTTTTTCTATTGGTAGGGGAAAGTCATCGGCATAACCGGTGTGCTTGGCATATGGTCTATGGAGACAAAAGGCGTCGGATATTCTGGCGTCTTTTTTTTATCTGAGAAGGAGGCATGTGTATGCTATTACTGGAAGCGCGCCATCTTGAAAAAAGCTACGGGGATCGAGTTATTTTCCGGGCAGAAAAGCTGGAGGTCTTGAATGGAGATCGAATCGGCATCGTGGGGACAAATGGAGCTGGAAAAACGACCCTCCTCAACATTTTGTCAGGGGAGCTGCAAGCAGACAGCGGTACGTTATCCTCATATGCGGCTTCAGCTATCATTCGACAGTTGGAGCTGGCAGAGGAGGAGGACACCTCGAGCAAAGGGCGTCAGAAATGGGGGGTATCGTTGGTTCACGGGTCCATGAGTGGGGGAGAACATGTGCGCCTGAAAATTGCTGCCGCACTCGAGCAACATGCTCCATTGCTATTTGCGGACGAACCGACCAGCCATCTGGATTTATCAGGGATCCGTCAACTGGAGGACTCCTTGCGTTCCTATCCTGGGGCAGTCTTGCTCATTTCGCATGACCGGGAATTGCTCGATAAGATATGTACACGAATTTGGGAAGTGGAGCATGGGGTTGTGAGCGAGTACAAGGGGAACTATTCCGCGTACCGTCAGCAAAAGCAACAGAAGAAGGAGCGGGAGTGGACGGAGTACGAGGCCTATCAAAAGGAGAAAAAGCGGCTGATTCAAGCGGTCATAGACAAGAAGCAGCATGCAAAAGGCATGAGGGATGCACCCAAAAGAATGAGCTCATCAGAAGCAAAACTGCACAAAATGCAGGCTCAGGGGAAGAGGGAGAAGGTAGAGCAATCAGCCAAGGCGTTGGAGAGTCGTCTGGCGCAGTTGGAGGAGAAGGAAAGACCAAAGGAGCTGGCACGGGTACAGTTTGATCTTCATCAAGAAGGGGAGTACCGGGGGAGAACAGCGATTCAATGCAACCAGGTAAAAGTGCAAGCAGGTTCGCGAAGCTTGTTTACAAATCTCACATTCCGTGTGCAAAGAGGACAGAAGGTGGCGCTCATTGGGGCGAACGGGAGCGGGAAATCTACGCTGTTGTCCATAATTGCACAAAAAGCGGAAGGGATTTCGGTGTCACCGGGCATCCGGTTGGGGTATTTTAATCAGTCACTGTCGATTCTCGATCTGGAGCAGTCCATCCTGCAGAATGTGAAGAAAGACAGCCGCTATCCCGAGTCGACAATTCGAACAGCGCTTGCTCGTTTGTTGTTTTCAGGAGAGGCCGTCCATAAACAGGTTTCATCGTTAAGTGGAGGTGAACGAGTCAAAGTGGCGCTCGCCAAGGTTTTCTTTGGAGACTATCACATGCTACTGCTAGATGAACCAACCAACTATCTCGATATCCCCACACAAGAGGAGCTGGAGCTGTTGCTTGCTGATTTTCCTGGTGCCATCCTGTTTGCGACTCACGACCGAAAGTTGATGCATAGGTTGGCCGACGCCGTTCTTTCGTTTGATGATCCTCAGCCAGTCCTCTTTCAAGGAGTGTATCAGGATTACCTGAATGGAAAGGACCGTAAAAAGACACGGGACAATAAAGCGGAGCAAATCCTGTTGCTTGAGACGAAGCTGACCGATCTGGTAAGCAGGTTATCAATACCGACACTAACTGCAGCTGATAAGGAGAAGTTGGAAAAGGAGTACAAAGTGACGTTAACAGATTTGCAAATGTGGAGGAGAGCTGGGCAGTAAGTGTCGGCGAAAACTTTTTGGTGCAGCGAAACGATTGACATATACAAACATATTAAATAATAATGTATATAAAATGTTGAAGAAAATGGGAAGTGAAAAACTTGAAAGAACAAAATTCGCTGTGGACCAAAGAGTTTGTCATACTCGCACTCTCCAATTTTATGCTGTTCGTCGCGTTTCAAATGTTGATTCCGACACTGCCGGTTTATATAACCGATAAAGGCGGGGACCAGTTGGCTGTGGGACTGGTTGTGAGTTTGTTTACCGTCTCCGCTTTGCTGGTTCGACCCTTTACTGGGAAAGCACTGGATACGATGGGCAGACGACCTGTTCTCTTGAGCGGGCTGGCAATCTTTTTGTTAGCGGCTTTCGGTTACTATTGGATGGCCAGCGTTGCTCTGGTGTTGGCCCTTCGCTTTGTACACGGTATCGGATGGGGGATTGTCACCACGACGTACGGGACGATCGTATCAGACATTATTCCGGCTGAGCGACGTGGAGAAGGGATGGGCTACTTTGGGATGTTTACCAACCTCGCGATGGCAGTAGGTCCGTTAATCGGGTTGTGGGTGTCTCAATCATGGGGGTACGGCTGGCTGTTTGGAGTATCAGGAGGTCTGACAGCAATCGCGATGATTCTGTCGCGAATGGTAGAAATCAAAGCTCCGATTGGTGCCACCCAGCCGGCTGCGGCAGGCAAAGGAGGTTTGTTTGAGAAAAAAGCGCTGTTTCCTGCACTTCTGGCGTTGCTCACGGGGGTCATGTACGGAGGGATTGTGAGCTTTATCACACTGTTTGGGAAGGAAGTAGGCATTGAAAATGTCGGGTTGTACTTCCTGTTCAATGCGATCTCTCTGATGCTGGTTCGTCCCTTGTCTGGAAAGCTCTTTGATCGAAAGGGGCCATTCTGGGTTTTGATGCCCGGCGGGGTTATCACTGGGATTGCCGTACTGATGCTCTCCTACAGTACAACAGAGGTCGGATTAATTGCGGCTGCGATTCTGTTCGGGATTGGAGCGGGGGCCGTTCAGCCTTCCCTGCAGGCGTGGACGATCCAGCGGGTGGATCCTTCCAGACGAGGGGCGGCTACCGGTACCTTCTTTTCCGCGTTTGATCTGGGGATTGGTGGCGGTGCCATGATATTAGGCGCGATTGCCAAACAGACGGGGTTTGCGCTGATGTACCGTTACTCTGCGTTCGTCATGGTACTCTATTTAGTAATCTATATGGTTTACGTGATTCAGCAATCGAAAAAGGCATCTGCACCCAAAGCGGTTTCTTCCTGAACTGTTTTGGGTTTTTTCTTGAGAACCTATGAGAGTCGATTTCAGAATATTTTTGGTAATATATAGGAAAACGCTCCAGAATGGGAACAGAGGCGATTAAAACGGTGGGGAAATGAGGAGAATTGAGCAACCTTACTGGATTTTTTGGACGTGTCCTCTTTCTATATGGTATAATGAAGTATTGTGATAACCAGTTGGAGGTTTACCCTTTATGGCAGAAGAAACTGCTCGGTTTCCCAAAGTCGATATTAGTCAAGAGATGAGACAGTCGTTCATCAGCTACGCGATGAGCGTTATCGTGAGTCGCGCTTTGCCTGATGTTCGAGATGGACTCAAGCCTGTACACAGGCGTATTTTGTATGCCATGCACGACATGGGTCTTACACCTGACAAACCTTTCCGTAAGTCGGCAAACACTGTCGGGGAAGTAATGGCCAATTATCACCCGCACGGTGACTCTTCGATCTATGAAGCAATGGTCCGGATGGCACAAGATTTTAACATGCGCTACATGCTGGTTGAAGGTCAAGGGAACTTCGGTTCTGTTGACGGTGACCCGGCAGCGGCAATGCGTTATACCGAGTCGCGCTTTTCTAAGATTGCTCTT
>JARDZO010000244.1 GCA_029240815.1 Brevibacillus sp. | reverse complement strand
CAGATAAGAATTTATAAGATTCTTATCCAGTATAAGTGCAACATAGCGAGACCTCGAACGATAGTGAGAAGGCGAGACTTGTGCCCTTTGGGTACTAAGACTCCGCCAAAGGCTTGGCGTAGCCAAGTTTTCTAACGTTTTTACGTTATCCACAGTTCAAGGATAACTTTTCGGGTTGTTCCTTCCCCCTCCTGTGAATACTGGTGATAACACGAAAAATGACCGGGAAAATCACCCTCAGCTTGTGGATTGTTTTGTGGAATATGTGGATAAGAGTGGTGCGGTTATCAACAGGAGGGCTTCGATGAAGAAGAGCATCATGCTGATTGTTTTGACATTCCTACTATTGTTTGCTGGTGCAAATAACGGAAATACAGGACTGGCAAAGGAAATGCCTCAAGTGATCGTTCTGTTCGTAGAAGGAATGTCTTTTTTTGATCTGGAGCAACTCCAACAGTATCCCCATGTGGATAAGTGGATCAGGCAAGCGGGTGTAGGAGCAGTGTCCATCCGTTCACCGGGAGCGAGGAATGCGCCGAACGGTTACTTGCTGATGGGAAGTGGGGCACAGGCGGTGTATACCGAGAGAAGCGGGACGGGCTATCATCCGTGGGAAGCCGTATCTGTCCATGAGACGGCAGGCGAACGTGCGCAGGAGTTGAGCGCTTTGGATGAAGAGCAAAAGCTAGCGCGTTCTTCCGTTGTGTTTCCCGGTATTTTCCGGCTGCTTGCCGACAATCAGGACAAACCTTATACTCCCAAGATCGGGATGCTCGGAAAGACACTGACGGCCCATCACATCCCAGTGGCGGTCTATGGCAATGGAGACTATGACGATATCCGTCAACGCCATAGTGTATTGTTTGCAATGGATGAGCAAGGACGAGTATCAAATGGTGACTTGTCAAAGAATACGGTACTCACCAAACGCGGGTCTCCCTACGGAATTCAGACAAACTATGAGTTTTTGCTTCAACAAGTCCGAGAAGAAAATGGATCAGGGTTGATCACCGTCCAGCTCTCTGATTTGTCCCGACTCTACCAGATGGCAGATGAAATGGATCCCATCCAGTTCGAGCGCCAGTATGATCAGGTCTTGTCTAGGATTGGAGCGTTTCTGGATAAGCTGCTCGACGGACGCAGAGAGAACCAACAGGTCATGCTCCTTTCTCCAGCTGTCAACGCAAGGGCAGCCAAAGAAAAAGCGTTATTGCCCCCGGTGCTCGTATGGGCCAAAAAAGAAACAGGTTTTGTTACTTCCGCTACGACACGGCAGTCTGGCCTGATTAGCGGTCTGGATATTTTGCCGACGATTCTCGCATGGTTGGATGTCCCTGCACCAAAAGGACTAACCGGTCATGCAATACGCGTTGATCCGGAGAAAAATACTACGCAGCTCTTACAGCAACTCCACCAGATCCACCATACATACGCGACGAGGTCCTCTGTCCTGTATTCGTTCGTCATGCTGCAGATCATCACGCTGGCATGTGCAGCGATCTTGTGGATGATTAACAAACGGGTAAACGGAGCGGAAAATTTCGAACGGTTACGACGAGGAGTGAGACTGGCGCTCCTGTCTATGCTCTGTTTCCCTGCGCTTTTGCTTCTGGAAGGATTTTTAGAATGGGAGGCTTCCAGTCCTGTCGTTCTCGGAGTCTTGATTGTGGTAGCCCTACTCGCGGCTTTTTGGCTGGAACAGCTTACACTGGCGCAGATCACAGCGATCGTCTGTGGGGTTACAGTCCTCTGTTTACTGGTGGACGGATGGACGGGCGCGACGTTGATGCGCCGCTCCTATTTGGGGTATGACCCGGTGATTGGGGCGAGGTTTTATGGGTTGGGCAACGAGTATGAAGGTGTGTTGATTGGCAGTGCGATCATGCTAGTCGCCTCGCTTTACCAGATCGTCAGGCAAAAAATGCGTCCTTTTCTAGCGGCGATGGTCTTTGCAATCGTGCTCTACTACATGGTCGCGCCAGGCTTGGGTACCGATGCGGGCGGTTTCCTCGCAGGGCTAGTAGGATTTTTTGTTGCCTTTTCTCGCTTGCAAGGGTGGACGATCGGAAAAAAAGGCCTCCTGCTTTTGACAGGGGGCCTCGTGGCTGGCATCGCTACGCTGATTGTGGGAAGTCTTTTGACCGATCAGCCGTTAACACATATAGGACGTGTCTCACAACAGATCGTGACCGGCCAGTGGGACGAAGTAGGGCGAATAGTCGAGCGCAAAATCGCGATGAACGTGCGATTAATCCGCGTCTCCATCTGGAGTAAGGTGTTCGTCGTCTCCCTCATCGTACTCGGACTATTGGCCCTGTGGAATGATCGCTTCCTTCGCCACCTGGCTACGGACACACCGTTTTTAGTGAAAGGCTTTTCCGGAGTGATTGCCGGTTCTTTAGCTGGCCTCGTGCTCAATGACTCCGGCATCGTTACAGCAGCGACGTGCATTATCTTCCTCGTCGTGCCAGCACTCTATGCGGCATTGGGGGAGCCGAAGGATGAACAATGCTCGACCTGACAGGGAGCCCAGACGGCTATTCCTCGGAGAGAGAGCTCCATTCGTCGTATAGCTGCTCCAGCTCTTCGCGGGCCGCCTGGATCAGGTCGTTGCGTTCCTTGGCCTGAACGTGATCGCTGTAGATTTCGGGGAGGCACAGCTCTTCCTCCCATTTGACGATATCTGCTTCCCGCTTTTGAATGGTCGCTTCGATTTCCTCCAGACGGCGCATACGTTGACGCTCGCGTCGTTTGGCTTCCTTATCCAGCTCATAGGAGGTCTTTTCTGGCTGAACGATGGTTCCCTGCTTTTTTGTCGGTTGTGCGGCGAGCTCGGCTGCCAGCTCGGCCAACTCCTGTTTTTTCTCCACGTAGTAATCGTAATTGCCCAGATAGTTCGCCACGCCGTCCGGGGACAGCTCCAGGACGCGGCTGGCAATCTTGTTTAAGAAATAACGGTCATGGGACACGAACAAAATGGTGCCAGGGTAATCGTACAGAGCATTCTCGAGCACTTCCTTGCTGTAAATGTCCAAGTGGTTGGTCGGCTCGTCGAAGATCAGATAATTGGCCTGCTTGAGCATCAGCTTGGCGAGAGATACGCGGGCACGTTCTCCACCCGACAGGTCGGATACGCGCTTTTGCACATCGTCTCCACTGAATAGGAAGTTTCCGAGCAGCGTCCGCACATCTTTCTCCAGCATCTGTGGGTATTCGTCCCAGATTTCGCCCAGAACCGTGTTGTTCAGATTCAGGTTGCGGTGCTCCTGATCGTAGTAGCCGATGGTGACATTGCTGCCGAACTGGACATCACCTTTGAGAGCGCTCAGTTGTCCGACGATCGTTTTGAGCAGAGTGGATTTGCCGATTCCGTTCGGTCCGACCAGAGCGACCCGCTCTTCCCGTTCAATTTCAAAAGTCAGTCCACGGGAGAGGACAGCATCCGGATAACCGATTGCCACGTTCGCTGCCTTCATTACGATGTTTCCGCTCATTTTGGACACTTCGAAAGAAAAATGGACAGACTTATTGTGCATGATCGGCTTGTCCAGGCGGTCGATTTTCTCCAGCGTTTTGCGTCGGCTCTGCGCGCGCTTTGTCGTCGTGGCGCGTGCGATATTACGTGCAATGAAATCTTCGAGCTTGGCGATCTCTTCCTGCTGTTTGTCAAAGCGTTTGAGTTCTTGCTCTAAACGGGCGGCCTTCTGATCGAGAAAGCGACTGTAGTTGCCGACGTATCGGGTGGCACGGGTTCGCTCGATTTCATAGACGATCGTCACCAGCTTGTCCAAGAAGTAGCGGTCATGGGAAACGACAAGGATTGCACCTTGATAGTTTTGCAAATACGTTTCCAACCAGGTGAGTGTTTCGATGTCCAAATAGTTGGTCGGCTCGTCCAGCAGGAGGATCGTTGGTGACTGCAACAGCAGCTTCGCTAGAGCGAGACGGGTCTTTTGACCGCCGCTCAAGGTGCGGATCGGGGTCTGATAATCCATGTCCGCAAAGCGCAAGCCGTGCAACACGCCGCGAATGGAACCTTCGTAGCTGTAACCGCCTTTTTCTTTGAACGCCTCAGAGCGATGGGAGTAATTCTCCAAAATCTGCTGATAGCGCTTGTCATCAGCAATCACAGCCGGATCGCCCATTTTCGCCTCGAGCTCACGCAGCTCCTTTTCCTCCTGTTGCAGATGGGTAAATACACTGAGCAGTTCATCCCAGATGCTGCGCTCGGATTCCAGCCCGCCATTTTGGGCCAAATAGCCGAGAGAGACTTCTTTTGGAATGCGGATCGTCCCGCTATCGTAGCTCAGGTCACCAGCGAGGATTTTCATCAAGGTCGACTTTCCAGCGCCATTGACGCCGACGAGCCCGACCCTTTCTCCCGTTTGAATTTGCAAGGAGATGTCTTGTAAAATGGTCTCGATGCCGTAGGTTTTTTCTATATGTTCAGCTTGCAGCAAAATCATCAGTTTCACCTCTTTATATACTAATGCCAGTGTAGCCTAGAGAGAGTGTCAGGGACAAGCCTTGGGGCATGTTACCTGTATGATGGGAGAGAGAAAACGTGGACATGGATCTGAAATCGGTCAAGCAGCAGCTCCGGAATCGAATCATAGAGGAGCGAAAAGCATTGCCAGCAGTACAGCGAAGGGAGTATTCGTCCCAGGTGTGCCGTCTTTTGACGGAGCGTAAGCAGTTGGCAGGTGCAAGAGCAATTATGGCCTTTCACCCGTTTGGTGCGGAACTGGACATTTTGCCTTTTGTCGAAGAAGCTCGGACCCGAGGACAGGAGATTTGGTTGCCGCTCACGCTTCCCTCTGAACGACGACTCATTCCCTATCGATACGAAGGGAAGCGCATGCTCAAACAGGGAGTGTACGGTATTTGGGAGCCAGACCCAGATCTGGCACAAGAAGCAGATTTGACCAAGCTCGATGTGGTGTTGGTTCCCGGTGTAGCCTTTGATCGGCACGGGGGAAGAATGGGGTATGGGGGAGGCTACTACGACAGGTTTCTAGCTGCCTTAGGTTCGCGTCCTTTTTTAGTAGGGGTTGCTTTCTCCATGCAGGTGATCGATGAGGTACCGAGGGAGCCCCATGATATTTGTCTGGATGGACTTGTCACAGAGAGTGGTTTCTTCCAAACGTGAATCTTTTGTGTCAGGAGCTCTCTTTTCGTCGGGCGCTATCTACAGCACGACCAAAAAAGTGTACAATACAATCGAATGAAAAAACGGAGGAATGAGCTGTGGGCAAATGGAAGGTAGGCGTCATTTCGGCAAGCGATTCCATCGCCAGAGGCGAGCGTGCGGACGATCGCATCCCGATTATTCGTAAATTGACAACAGAATGGTTGCGTGTAGACGTGGCTGTCTATAGAGCTGTCACCGATGATATGGAAGATCTGAAAGAGAATATGATTGAACTCGTAGACCGGGAAAAATGCGACCTTTTAATTGTTACGGGCGGAACGGGACTCAGTCCGCGAGATGTTACTCCAGAGGTAACGTCATGGGTTACGGACAGACCTGTCCCTGGACTGGCAGAGGAAATGCGTCGTGCCGGATTGAAGCAGTCTCGCCGCGCTATGCTGACGAGAGCGGTAGCAGGTACGAGAGGGAATTCTCTCATTATAAACCTTCCGGGCAATCCAACAGGCGTAGAGATCTGTTACAATGCCATTGGAGATATGCTTGCTGATGCCTTGCACATCTTGCAGGGAACGGGTGAGGCCAATGAAGATTGGGGCGGTTTAGGATGGTAGACAAGCCACAAATGCGGGAAGTGCCAGTACGTGAAGCGATTGGCATGATGCTCCCGCATGACATGACACAGATCTTGCCTGGAGAATTTAAAGGGCGTCTTTTCAAAAAAGGGCATGTGGTAACGGAAGCTGATATCGAGCCATTGCTGTCGATTGGCAAAGAACACATCTACGTATTGGAAATGCCAGAAGGCTTTATTCACGAGGAAGAAGCGGGAATCCGGATCGCCAAGGCTGTATCGGGAGAAGGCTTGACCTTGACTGAGCCATACGAAGGCAAAGTTTCCATGAAGGCATCGCGTACCGGTTTGGCAAAAATCAACGAAGAAGCGGTCCACGCGCTGAACGCATTGGATGGCATCGCTTTTTCCACGATGTACGGAGATCAGGTGGTCCATCCGGGCCATACGCTCGCTGCGACGCGCATCATTCCGCTGATTATGGAAGAAAAACGGATCATCGAGCTAGAAGAGCTTGCAAAGCAATTTGATGGACCGATCGTACAAGTAAAGCTGTTCCAGGAAAAACGGATCGGCCTTGTCACCACAGGAGGAGAAGTTTTCTCTGGCCGGATTGCGGACAAATTTGGTCCTGCCATTCGCAATAAGGTGGAGGCGCTCGGTTCGGAAGTGGTAGAGCAGCGTTTTGCCCCTGATGACAAAGAAATGATTGAAAAAGAAATTAACGCATTCCTCGAGCAAGGTGTTGATATGATTCTGGTCACAGGTGGCATGTCTGTCGATCCGGATGACCGCACTCCAGGCGCAATTGCAGGAGTAGGAGCAGAAGTCGTGCGTTATGGTACACCTATGCTGCCTGGTTCGATGTTGATGGTTGCCTACAAGGGAGATATCCCGATTCTCGGGTTGCCCGGGGCAGTAATGCACGAGAAGTTTACTTCATTTGATGTGTTTTTACCGCGCATTTTGGCAGGCGAACGAATGGTGGCTGCTGACATGACACGCTTGGGATATGGTGGTTTACGTAAGGGCTAGTTGGTTAGACTGGAAACTAACAGGAAAAAGGAGTGAAAACGCATGAGTACAATTGGGATTCCTGGACTGATTTTGATTTTGATCTTGGCATTGGTATTATTCGGACCGAAGAAGCTTCCAGAACTGGGGCGTGCAGTCGGGCATACTCTTAAGGAATTTAAAAATGCCACTCGCAGCTTGACGAGTGACGACGATGATGAGGATGAGGCAAAGCGCAAAGAGCAAGCCAAGGATGCGACTGTTGCCAAAACGGCTGTCATCACAGAAAAAGATGCATTTGATCGAGAAAAGCTCGAGCGCGAAATTCGCGAACGTCTAGAACGCGAGCGCATTGAAAAAGAGATTCGTGAAAAGATGGAAGTAGAACGTTCCCAGATGGAAAAGGAACAACAAAAGGCATAGGTGGGCAAGGTGGTTGCCATGAAAGATCAAGAAATGACAGTGGTCGAACACCTGACCGAACTGCGAAAACGCATTATGTGGGTGCTGGCCGTATTTATTGTCGCGTTGATTGCCGGCTTCTTTTTAGCTGGTCCACTCATTGAGTATCTCAAGCAAGAACCCATTACAGATGGTGTGCCGATTATTTCCCTGCATCCGTCAGATGCGCTTCGTGTGTATATGCAGTTTGCGTTTCTGATAGGAATTGTTGTGACTTTGCCAGTAGCCTTGTATCATTTATGGCGGTTTGTCTCTCCGGGATTGGACGTGAGTGAAAAGCGAGGATCCCTCTATTTCATTCCGGCGGCGTGCCTCCTGTTTCTGGTGGGGATTGTATTTGGGTACTATGTCGTCTTTCCCATGATTATGCAGTTCATGACCAAAATGACTGCGAGCATTGGAGCAGACCCAAATTACGGGATTGCGGAGTACTTCGGATTTTTGTTCAACATGGTGATTCCGTTCGGCGTGCTGTTCCAGCTCCCGATTATTGTGATGTTCCTGACGCGAATTCGTATCTTGAATCCGATGAGGCTCGCAAAAATGCGCCGGTTCGCTTATTTCGGTCTCGCGGTAGTCGGAATTACCTTGACGCCGCCTGAAATTGTGAGCGATATTCTCGTAACGATTCCGTTGCTCCTTCTATATGAAATGAGCATTTGGCTGTCGAGGATTGTCTACCGCAAGCAACTGAAGGAACAAGCAGAGTGGGAAAGTGAGTACGGCTACGAAACGGACGAAGCGGTACGCTAGCAGCAAACAGACGAAAGTCTCCTGTTATGACGACAGGAGACTTTTCGTATTTTCAAAGGGAAGTGGGCCATACTAGTACGGTTATGATAGGAGGTGCTCCTTTTATGTGGCTGATACTATGTTTGGCGCTGTTCTTCTCGTCAGGTGAATCGGCTGTAGCAACGACGGCAGAGCAGATTGAGCTGTTTGACTCGGACCAACAAAAGGTCGTAGCGACTTTTGACAATACAGCGGCTTTGCAGACAGAGGCACAGCACATGCTGGATAGTGTGAGCGGGCGTGTTCTGGAATTTAATCCGTCGCTCGACCATGTGATGATTGTGAAAATCCCGTTGATTCCTCCTAAACGCCTGGCGCTGCGGTCAGCAGGCATTGATGCCGATATCGCAGAAATGTTCGTGGTTATGCCCAAGCAAGGCAGCAGACCGCCGTGGCTCATTTTGCATACCAAGCAATACGAAACAATCGTCGTAGAATTTTCAAGGAGTGTCAAGAAGTTGAGAGAGCAGGTCAAGCTTCCATGACCTTTCGTAGGCAAGGGCGTCGTCTTTACTGAGCCGGGGTGAGGAAGGTTTGTGTGTAGTAATCCGTGATGACGCCCACTCCGAGCTGGGTGAAGCCTT
>JARDZO010000036.1 GCA_029240815.1 Brevibacillus sp. | reverse complement strand
AATTGCTCCCTTGAACCTCGGAATACATGGTAACTAGAAACCACAACAGCTCGCAGGAGAAGCAGGTTTCCAGGCGGAGCGACTCCGTAACCCTACTTAGCGGAACAACGAATTCACGGGATCCAGAAGCGGTACCTCTGAGTTCACTGCGTAGCGGCTACTACTTTACCGCTTCCCCGTGAATCGTTGTGGAGCGGACAGTCTATACTTCCTTGGCGGGGTGTAAACGGGGCCCCGCCGAACGCGAGCGATAGCTTGTGTTCCGTGGGTAAAGACCGGAGCGTAGATCGGAAACCTGCTTCTCCCCACCCCAGCTATGTTGATAAGCTCATCTTTTTTTCCAAGGAATTTATACTTTCTAATTCAGTCAAAAAGACAACCCTGCCAATGACAAGGTTGTCTGCTTTTGCAGCCTTTGGTTTATTCAAAACCGATTTGCTCATATACTTCCGGGTCCCAATAAATAACCGTTTGGGCGAGCGGCAGATTCGTTTCTCGAGCGCCGTTTGGCTGACCATTGAAGTAAATAATTTCCGTCACGGATACACGTTCACCTCGAACGTCTATTTCTCCAGACAGCTGTAAGTTAGTACCATTTGGTGCGTAAAAAATGACTTTCCCCGAGCCTAGCGTTTTCATGGGTCCCCTCCCAATGATGTTTGTCCTCTCTCTATAGTAGTGGATATTATTTCCTACCGTCAACGATAAAACAGGACTTATTGACCAAGAAGGGAATCTGAGATCGTATTCTTTTTGCGGCTTCGGGTCTGTTTCCCCTCGCTTTGCTCGTTCAACGTATCTGTTGCTTCGATCCCTTGGGTCTGTAACGCATCTGTTGTAATCGACGTATCTTCCATTATTCCGTTATGATCCGGTCGGTAAGACGGTGGAGAATAAACAGGACTGGCATTCACTGGCGTCAAGGGCTTTTCTGATGGAGCTACTTGGGCTCCACTCGCTGCACCTCCCATGAGATGCGTGGAAATCGGTCCTTTTTCGATCATCTGCGACTGCATTGGGCTCGGTGTCACCGGACGCTCAGCTGACTCCTCCTGGTGACGTATCGGCTGATAGCCACGCAGCAATTCGGCATTGGTCGCTTCCGGCATTACAGCCCAGGTGTAATACCCTTTGCGCTGCATATATCCCCACATTTCATGTGCCTGATGGGCGCAATTGACCGCCCCATGCAAAAGCAATTCACGAATTTGGGGATGTCCTGCCTCCAGAGCTGCTGCCATCTTGAGCTTTGCCCCTGTTTTGTACATACCGAGTAAAGCCGAAGCCACGTCACGATCATCGATTTGTGCGCCGTAATGCGGTTGCGTCCCTTGTGTTGGCTGGGACATCCCAGTAGAAGTCGATGAAAAAGTTCGAGTCGGACGATAAGGTAAAAGCTCTCCTGCCCCCAGACCTTGGACGGTGTAAACCAAACCATTGTACTCTCCTTGCATAAACTGCACCTGGTGGTGAACCATTTGCGCCAGCTCTGGATCACGAATAAATGGGACGTATAGATGGGCGGTATTGATCACGTCAACCGCGCCGTTTAAAACCTCATGCAGTTCAATCACTTCGTGTGCGCCGTACGGATGGGATTGCATCGTGGTGTTTACGCCTCCTTTTTGACTCGGACTTGGAAAATCTCTAACAGTATGTCCGAAAATTTTCCATCCTAGTAGCTGGTGCTGAGTTTGGACAAACAGACATATCTTAACTACAGAAACCAGAATCTTTCCTGTATAATTGCTGGAAAAGGAAAATTCGTAAGGAGATGCCCATGCTTGAACAAATTACGCAACTTTTTATGAATTACGGAATATGGGGACTCTTCGGAATGGCATTTTTGGACTCGTTCATCAGTCCAATTCCACCTTTTTTCATGCAAATTGCGATGAGTTTGCTCGACCCAGGCTCTGCATTGCGTTTTGCGACTGTTGCTTTTACCGCTTCTATTCTCGGTGCCCCCATCGGATTCATGCTGGGGAAATGGCTGGGGAAACCCCTTTTGCAAAAACTGCTGCCTGCCAAATGGACGACTCTCGCGACCGAGCAGTTTGCTAAAAACGGAGATGCAGCCGTTCTGATCGGCGCTTTTACGCCCATCCCCTTCAAGGTGTTTACGGTGTTGAGTGGCGTATTCAACTACTCGCTGACAAAATTGATGCTCTTCGCCATCATTGGTCGAGGATTGAAATTTTTCCTAATCGGCACTCTGTTTCATTTTTACGGAAAGCATGCAAAAGTACTCCTGGATGAATATTTGGAGCTAACGATTTTAGGGATTGGGGCCTTGGTTGCTATCGCCTGGTTCGTCTGGAATAAGCGCAGGAAACGGTATTCGTAAGCAGATGAGAAAGTCGCACAAGCGCAGAAAGAAAAAGCGTCCAAGCCGTTTCATTTGGCTGATGGACGCTTTTTTCATGAACTTAGATTTACTTTGCAGCATTGGCTGTTTCTGTCGCTTTTTTCAATACGGCGCTCAGTCGCTCTACTGCCTGCTGCAGAGCTGTCGCATCATTGGCTTGCAGGGCTTCTGCGATAGCTGGCAATGGTTGTGCCGCGTAGCCTGTCGTCAAACCTGGCGCCCAAATCTGATGTTTGTACCACGGGCGGCTGGGAAGACCTTCCGAAACGATCAAATCTCGCTCTTGCTGCATCATCGCAGCGTTTATTTTTTCCAACTGGCTGCGTTCTGCATCCGTCACTCCATCTGAAATCATCTTGGCTGCCAGCTCCTCCAGCTTTTTGGAGGAAGCTTGCCATGTACGTGCCTGGGCTATGACAGAGGAGAAGTCGACACCTAGTGTTCCCTTGGCCGCAACCTCATCCAGCATGCTCACAACGTCAGCAGCATAGGCGGAGTATTGGAACGGAAGCGCATCCGCATTTGCCAAGCGAAGAGCAGTAATCCCTACCAGCTGTGAGCCTGCTGCCTGATGCTCATAGCCAGGGTCAATGAAGCGTTCCATCAAATCCAGATTGTCGTAGGCACTGTGGTAAAGGCCTCCTGCGACTCCAAATCCCATATCCAGCGACGGCACACCCAAGTGCTGGATAAATGGCGTATAGTCGGAACCACTGCCGAGTTTGCCGATGGATGGGTCTTTACGTCCTTCCCTCACATACCAGTCATCATAGATAGAGGTTCCGCTTCGAGGCTCTGTCACTTCTTTGGTGACATCATAGATCAGTTGCTTCACTGATGGGACAGCGGATGCCCCGAAGAACTGCCCGCCTGTTCCATCCATATTGATGTAGGCCACGGCGTTTTCTGTCAGTTCCTTCCGATGCTCCTCTGCCCACTCTACAGATCCGAGCAAGCCGTATTCCTCGCCGTCCCAGCCTGCCAGTACAATCGTGCGATCTGGCTGCCACCCTTTCTTCACCATTTCCCCCAACACTCGAGCGATTTCCAACGTCGTCGTCCAACCCGATGTGTTGTCACCTGTGCCATATGCCCATGTATCCCGGTGTGCACCGATCACCACTGCTTGCTCAGGATGCTTTGCCCCTGGAATACGGACGATCACGTCGTTGACAGGCTGATTCTTGTAATCAATGTCCAGAGCGATCCGCACTTTTGTTGCTCCTGGTCCGATCTTGTACGTAAATGGAAGTCCCCCCTGCCAAGCAGCAGGTGCATCTTCTCCTTGCATCGCTTCGAGCAAGGGTCGGGCTTCTCCATAGGAAAGAGGTGTAGTCGGGATTTGCGGGAGTGACACCGCCTCGGACGGATCAAGTCGTTTTGTTTCCGGAACGGACGCTTCTCCAGGCGTCAACGGATCACCAGGATAGCGGAATATGTACAAAATGCTTCCTCGTTGAATCGCATCATCTGGTCTCCATGGACCTTCCGGATACACGATTCCTTTTGTATACCCATCGTCAGCCGGATCACTGTAAATGAGCATCCCAATTGCCCCGCGCTTCTCTGCTTGTTCAGGCTTGACACCGCGGAAATTGGCACCGTAGCGGGTAATGACGATCTTGTCTTTAACTGAAATACCCCGTTTTTCCAGCTCGGCGAAATCTTCTGGTCTGCCGTAGTTGGCGTAGACGATTTCCGCTTCTACCGTCCCTGCTGCCGAGTAGGCATTGTAGCCGGGAATGACCTCATTTGCGTAGGGAGTTCCCTTCGGAAGATTCTCCATGACTTGCAGCTCGCGTTTTTCCGGATAGGTCTGGGAAACGGCGATCTTCTTTGGAACAGACATGTACACATCATACATCTTTACTTCCGGATCGAGTCCTGCCTTCTTCAATTCTTCCACGGCAAACTTCACATTTGCCGCATTCCCGGGTGTTCCTACTACTCCGGGGCGCACACTCATTTCTTTGGAGAATCGAGCAATCGACTTCTTGCTCACCATCTCGGCAAACGTTTTTTCAAACGATAGCTGCCACTCTGCCTTTTCCGGGGAGAAACCAGCTACTGATTTGGAAGCAGCCAGCGTCTGGGAAGGCAATAATGCCGTCAGTGCGAGCGCTGAAAGCACAGAAACGCGGAAAAGAAAGGGGGCTCGTCTCCCTTTTGAAGCGGGTCGATCTTTCTTTTGATTCAAGGTATTTCCCTCCTATTTTTCTGAATTGTTTGACTAATACAAATTTACTACGTGCGGACAAGTTGAGACATAGTGCTTTTTTCTTATTTTTTCCATATTATTATTATTTGATAAAATACGCTTCATTCTGACAGAACTCGACAAGCCAAGAGAAAAATTATTTCCGCTAATCACCGATTGCAGGTGCGCCCATATATTGTAATTGTGAGTTTTTGGAGGAGGTGAAGCAATGGCCGTAATCAAAACGAACTCTAATGACGTAGATATGCTGGCTCGATTAATGCGCGCTGAAGCGGAGGGCGAAGGCGAGCTCGGTATGCTGATGGTCGGCAATGTCGGTGTGAACCGAATTCTTTCAAACTGCCTGGACTTTAAAAACATTCGATCAATGAGAGACATGGTGTACCAGTCTCCGGGTGGCTATGAAGCCGTGCAAAAACCGTATTTTTATCAGCGCTCCAGGGATCGGGAGAAACGTCTAGCCCAACGTACGATTAATGGTGAAAGGACACATCCTGCTTCAAACGCTTTGTGGTTTTATCGACCAACAGGCAGCTGTCCGCCAACTTGGTGGGACCAACGGAATTCCGGACGATATAAAGCGCACTGCTTCTTCGTTCCGACACCGGCAGATTGCCCGCGCGTTTACTAGAGAAGGACAGATAAAGGAGCGAGTTCATCATGAGTCAACAAATGCCTTTCCCTCAGTATCCTCAACAACAACAATACGGATACGACATGTATCAATCGCCTCAAATGCCATATGGCTATCCACAGCAACAACAGCCTCAATTGGTTCCTATGCAACCAAGCGGTTCTCCTATTCCTGGGATCCCATTCACACCCGGCCAGGTCGTCGAGGAGTCTTACATCGAAAATATTTTGCGCCTGAATCGCGGCAAAGTCATCACGGTGTATCAAACATTTGAAAACAACAGCCAATGGAATGCAAAGATTTTCCGTGGGGTACTGGAAACAGCCGGACGCGATCACATCATCCTGAGCGATCCACAAACTGGAAAACGCTACTTGCTGCTCATGGTCAACACGGACTACATCACAGCGGATGAAGAGTTGAACTATGTTGCACCGCCTCTTCCTCCAGGTATTCGGTAAACTGATTCAAAAAGACAGACTTCCCGCATCGATGCTACAGGAAGTCTGTCTTTTTGTGTTCTGCTATAATGGAAAGAATCAAAGGACGAACAAAGACAAAAAAGGATGAACGCCCGTGGCTTTTGGAATTACCCGAGAAGAATTGAATCAATGGAAGCAAGCGGTGACGAGGGAGGAAATCGCCTATCTGACTCATTATTGGCTCGACCCTCGCTTTCCTGGTGCAAAAACAGTCACAAAGGTAGGCTGTGCAAACCGCACCATACTCGTGGATTGGTGCTTGGCAAACGGATTGAATCCAGCGTACATCCATGATCGCCCGCCTTTTCCTCACTTCGACCTGATTGGTTCCAAACAAAAGGAAATCTTGATGAAGGCAGGATTGTGGGAACAGCTTGAGCGTTTTCAATTGCTGGACTGATGGATGTGATTTCAGCGGAGCAATAAATCCCAAGGATACATGCCTGCCACTTTCTCGACCATCTGACTGCCACCGTGGCAGCAGTTACTGCTTTTTCATCTCGTTGTAGCCTTTGTCTCCATAAGGCTGAAGCTTGTCGAGCCACTTGTTTTCTAGTTTTTCCAAGGCATCTGCCGCATCGAAGTAAGGCTCGTTCTTTTTCTCCAGAACTTCCAGCACTTCAAATACAAACGCGTCCTCTCCGTACTGATCCCATTCGCTTTGCAAGTCCTTGCTCGTATGGGATCCATGCTTAAGCATAAACTGCTTCCCATTCATCGTCTTCAGGTTCATCGTACCATCGATCCAGACTTTTCCGTTTTGCGTATTTCGGATCTGGTAGACGCCCGCTTCTGTCTTCGCTTCCTTATACATTTGCTTGAGCTCTTGTTTTCGATTCATTTGCTTCTCCGGCTCCTCTCCGTTGTTTTTTACCCAGTACTGGCTCCCATCCGGGTTTCGATCCAATAAAGAATAATCAATCAAGTATCTCCGAATGGTTACGTAATCTTCTTCAAAAATGACTTCCAGAATGGCGTTGACTTCTTTCTCACTGTAAACCTTTGCAGGATCAAATCGTTCGGCGATCTTCTCGAGTACCACCAAGCGATGCTTGTGCTTACGTGGAAAGGTATTCAATGGGCCAAGCGTACCATCAGGGAAATATTTCTGTATGATTTCGGCATATTCTTTAGGTGTCGTGGTTAGTTCGGCTTCTCGCTTATTGCCGGACGCAGAAGGAGCAGAAGCAGCATGCGAAGCCTTCTTGCCCGTCCCTTTCATGAGCTCCATCATCACAAGAAACACCTTGGCTTGACGCTCTTTTTCCTTTAACGCAAAACGATGGTTGCGGATCGTGGACGCGCTCCCGATACCCAGTTCCTTTTGCACATCTTGATCACTCATGCCTTGGTAAAAAAGGCGCATGAGGCTATTTTGATGATCGGACAAGCCTGTAATCCGTTTATCCAACTGACTCAGATGCTCAAACACTGAGCCATGTGCAGCCTCAATGTGGTGACTCATATATTTCCCAGCATCATAGAGAAATCCATCAACAGGGTAAATGATCCCTTTTTCAACCGTCTCACCACAGAGCAAACAGATATAGTCATGCTCTCGTTCCGAAAATCCCAGCCTTACTTCTTCAAAGGAAGCATTCCAAAACTGATCGGTAAGCGACATACATAAACACTACTTTCTTTTGTTTGATTTATAATAGACAATTTATCATTTGGTTTATAATATGTCAAACAAAAAAGCTCCTTGTCGGCTCAAAGGCCAGGCGCAGGAGCTTTTCGTCTAGTTCGGGTTGGATTGCAGGCTGAGGTCGGCCTGTTGCAGTAAAAATTCACGTCGTCCGTCTTTCCAAAATCGACCGTCCTTCACTTCTTTTTGATTTCGGTAGCGGATGGCCAGCCGGTTCACCAGCCTGTTGATCTCTAGATGTTGGGATTCTTCCATCGTGAATCGGACTGCATATTCATAAAACTCTTCTTGCCAGAGTGTCGTTCGAACGATGTGACCATACATGGTAATCGGCTCCGCACACAGCTCGGAATCGAACTGAAGGACGAGCTGATCGTTTGCAGGCATTTTCAAATGGGACAGAAAACGAAGTCCTCCCGCCCCTAAATCCTCTACCAATACCTTCGTGCTCCCAATTTCCATGGCCTTGCCCTTGATGAGTACGATCGTCATGTCTGCACACAGGGGGTACTCCAGTTTCAGACGAAAATAATCTCGTTGATGTCTCCCTGTTTCGCTAGTCATATCGTTCACCTCTCCTCTGGAAATTGATGCACCAGACCTTCACACTTAGCCCGGCAACAGAAAGAGCGCCTGCTATCGGCGCCTTCTTCCTTTTACTTTTTCTTCTTCGGATAACGCATGTCCTGCAAGTCCACTTCATATTGTTCCCAAAGCTGACGCTGATCGTGCGTGATCGAATCGCGACGGTCTAGACGGAAGAGGAGTTTGACTACAAACCAGACCACGAGTAAAAAACCAAAAAAGATGACGAGCGTTAAATAAATCACCCACTTACCCCCCTCCCATTTTGTACCATGATATGGGAGGCAAGGAGTAAAGATACCTATTTGTGTCAAAATCGTGACAATTTCACATTTTAGAAAGGCGTCGTGCTCCTCGGCTTCTCTCTTGCTGCAAAAAGCCTGTCCAAAAGGGGAATCGCTTTTTCATCGCTTACTTCAACCAGTCCATACAGATGCAATTTACGCAAGCCTATCGCCCCCATCACGAGGGAAGAAAAATCGGAAATATCCATCCCGAGCTCGACATCGGCTTGACCTTCCTCGATAACATGAGGGAGTCCATCCCGAAAATCGATCAGCCAGCTTCCTTCGTTCTCCGGAAGAAACGTATCACGAATGTTCAAACGCAACAGACAGTTCTCCCTGCCAAAACGACGCTGGGACAGCTGGTGGAAAAATCCTGGTACGTCAATCACACGATACATCAAGCCAACTCCAGACACGTGACTCTCGTGATAAACACTTGGCAGCACCCTGTCCGTACCGTTTCCGGGATCCGACAGCAGGACATGAAAATCTTCATCCGCTGTTGTCAGGACGACCCGATTGATCTGATCCGCCTGACTCTGCAAAAAGGACAGCAGCTGAGCCATCGCTTCATACGACTCGTACAAAAACTCTTTGACCACAATGTCATTTTGCAATCGGTTCTCGTCGTGGCAGCGCTGGAACTGGAACACCAGATAGCCATTTATTTTCCCATCTTTTTTACAACCGACGACGACCTGTTCTGGTTGTTCCAGAAAGCTCTTCAGCTCGCGCTCTGTCTTTTTGATCATTCCATGCGTCTGTCGGACAATGCGGTGATAGCAAGCCAGAATCTGCTCCCTGTCTGCCTCTTCCAAGTATTCGACCTTATCCTTGGCCGTATAGGGCAGACTGGCTGGCTTTATCCGGTATTGATTGATCTTGGTCCCTACCCCAAAGCCCATCTTCTTGTAAAAATCAACACGAAAAGGGTATAGCGATACCAGGCTGACACCACGTTCACGGTAGGTTGTGAGAAATCCTCGGAGCATAGCCTTCGCCACTTTTTCCTTTTTATGTAGCAAATCAACTGCGACAGTCCCGATACCCCCTGTCAGCAGTGGAACCCCGTGTACATTCATCGGAAGGTCGTACCACTTCATGACCCCGACCAGACGTTGTTCCCGAAACAATCCATGGAAGCTGGCATTTGGGTCGTTTTCCAACGTGTCTCGTACTCGTTCGGTAAATCGATTCTGGTTTTCGGGTGCAAGGAGATTGTTTCCTGGGTAAGCCATTGCAGTAATTCTGACAACCTCATTGATATCCTCAAGTGAAATCGGCCGAATTTCCTCCATCGTCCACTGCACTCCTTCTGTCGCGATTTGTATTGCTCCATTTTCTTACAGGAAAATAGTACCCAACTTTCTGGGGATAAGGCAATAAGGTTTTTGTATTTTTTGGAAAAATGTATATTTTTGAACACATAATTAGAAAAACGCGGGAAGTGCACCCTCATCCCTTTTCCACTTGGTCAGACTGTAGTGGAGGGAAGGAAAAAGGGGAAAACACTCCAGCTTCATAGGAACTCCTGCTGGGGGTCATCCCTGTCACGAATTCACGGGATCCAGAAGCGGTACCTCTGTGTTTGCTTCGGAGCGGCTACTACTTTACCGCTTCCCCGTGAATCGTTGTGGAGCGGACAGTCTATACTCCTTTGCAGGGCCGCCGAACCTGTTCGGTGGGAAAAGGCCGGAGCGCAGATCGGAAACCTGCTTCTCCCCGCCTCAGCTATGTTGATATTTTACTTTCCGATATTATGAAAAAGACGCCGGCAGAATCACCGACGCCTTTCCTTATTTTCCTTTCATTTCGACAGGCTCACGCTGAGCTTTTGCGATCAACAGAGCAAGAACAAAGCTGCAGACTGCAACCACTAATGTCCCCGTGAAGACGACATGCACCCCTGACGCTAAAATGTCGCGGATGTGCATCAGTTGCTCGCCTGGAATCCCTCCACCCTCAAATGAGGAGCCGAGATTTTTTTGACCACTCGCTACCGTCACCATGTTGAAGAACATACCGAACACAGCTGCACCAAAGGTCTGGCTAAATGTAGCCGTGAACGTATTCAACGCGACCGCCGTTCCGCGTTTGTCTACTGGAACGGACGCTTGAATCTTGACCATGACGATCGGACTGATGAGCCCCATCCCTAAGCCGATCAAGCCTACAGCCACATATATGAAGAATCCTGGTGAATGCTCGGAAAGGAAAAACAGAAGGATTGATGCGATCGTCAGCACGGCCGTTCCGCCTGTAATCAATTGTTCTGCGCGCAGACGCCCGAGCAAATTGCCGGACAGCACCGAACCAAGCGTCCAGCAAACAGGCATCGGTGTGAGGACGAAGCCCGCTATGGTAGCGCTCTCCCCCAACACTCCCTGACTCCAGATCGGCAAGTAAACAACCAGACTGATCACGATAGCATTGACGAGCAAAGTCAGCAGATTTATCATCGTGACGTTGCGGTTCGTAAACAGAGAGAGTGGGATCAATGGTTCTGGAGATTTTCTCTCTACTGACACAAAGATCACATACGTCATCAAGCTAAATACAATCAAGGAAATAATCGTCGGGCTCAGCCACGACTGGTTTTGGCTGCCTGTCAGCAGGGCGTACAGCAGTGCAATCGTCCCAATACTAAAGATGAGTGCCCCTGGATAATCAATATGACGCTTGGTTTTGACACCGAGCTTCTCCTTGTAAAAGAGAACCAACATGAAAAATGACAAGAGACCAAAAGGCAGGTTCAAGAAGAATATGTAACGCCAAGAGATGGTATCAACCAAGAATCCGCCTACCAACGGACCAGCTACACCGGACAGACCCCATACCGCACTGATCCAGCCCTGTGCTTTTGCTCGCGAGGACTGGTCATTGTACAAGTCCCCGATTATGGTCATCGTAATCGGCATGACAGACCCCGCTCCCAAGCCCTGTATCGCACGATAAATAATCAGCTGCTCCATGGACATCGCAAGTCCACACAAGGTAGAACCGATCAAAAAAATACCGATCCCGAACATCATCACGTTCTTTCTGCCAAACAAATCGGCCAGCTTTCCGTAAATCGGTGCCGAAACTGCTGTAGCGAGCATGTAAATCGCATACACCCAGCTGACCTGTTCAAAACCAGCTAAATCACTCGTAATCCGAGGCACTGCCGTACTCACAATCGTCCCTTCCATCGCGGCCAGGAACGTCGACAGCATCAGCGCCATCATGATCTTTGCCCTCATTGCAATCTCCTCTCTATCTATGCATGCATCTGTATCTAAAAAAGCATTGTAACAGTATAGCACAGTTTCCCCCTGACTTGGCGAGGTCGCCTGTAAATAAAAATACCCGCCTGACAGGTAGCAGGCAAGGTATTATGTCCCCATATATTCCGGTTTATAAGGCGTTTCCGAGCACTCGTATCGCGGCAAATACCTGCTGATAGTAATGGCTCTCATGCGGTACAAACGCAGTCTGATCTACTTGCAGAATGACGTCTTTCTTCGTCCCATCCTGCTCGGACAAAAATCCTGCCGCTTCGAGCTTGTCCCCTTTTCCCGCAAACAGTCGCTCCAATTCGCCCAGATCAACCCAAACCAGACCCGTGACTTCTTCCGGCTGCAGGTCATAGTCGTGCAGCGGCTGATCACATGGAAAGGCAAACACATGGCACAACTCCTTGTCGATAATGCCGGGTGCCGTCCCCACATCCTTGATCACCCCGATACGATGGAGCTCTTCAAAGGGAACAGCGAGCCCTAGTTCCTCCTCCAGCTCCCGCACCCCGTCTTCTGGTCCCTCAGATGTCACCAGGTGCCCCGCTGACGTAATGTCCAATAGGTCCGGAAACGTATCCTTTTCGGGATGGCGCTTTTGAAACAGCAGCTGAATCCTGCCTTCTAGCACCCGATAAATCCAGCAATGAAAGGTCTGATGCCAGTGTCCAAGGCGGTGTACCTCTGATCTCGCAGCGACTCCGATGTGCGCTCCTGTTTCGTCGAAGATATCCAGCTGTTCTTCGTTCATTCGATTCCACCTCTTCGTGAATGACGTTCCAGTATTACCTTACCAGTCATCACGAGTGTTGACTACAGCAATGTATGATAGCCGTCTACGAAGACCTTGCCCGCGAAGTAGAGAAAGAGCAGGGCAGATACAAACGAAAAGCCACGAACGAGTCTGTTTCCCAGCCACTTGCCCCCTTGGCTCGACACCCCTGCCATAAATAAGGACCAGATGATGGACGCCGCAAAGAAGCCACTGAAAAAAAGGAGAAGAGCCGATGTCGAATCCGCATTGGATGAAGCAATGACACTGCCGCCAATCGTTGCGAACCAAAGAATTGCGGACGGGGAAGCTAACGCCAGACCGAGTCCTGAGGAAAAGTCCTTCCAGCTCCGTCTGGTATCGATCTGTATCTCTTCCGATTCTTGCAGGTCAATCTCCTTTGGTTTACGGAACTCTTTGAACATGTTCCAGGTCATGTACAGCAAGATGACCGTTCCACCCAGCCAGAGCACCCAGCGAATGATGTGATTTTCCAGGAGCAAGGATATCCCGACCATGGAAAGCAAGGCGTAGATCAAATCACCAAAGCTCGAGCCGACCCCGATCAAAAAAGACGGGAGCAAGCCTCTCGCCACGCCAGCACGAATAATAGCAACGTTGACGATCCCCAGATCCAGACAAAGTGAAAGCGAAAGAAAAAAACCAGAAAGAAACCAGCTCACATGAATCCCTCCATAAGAGTTGTATGTCAGAAAATATAACATATTTCTAACATTTAATCGAGGGATGCAGGAGCGATTTCTTTCCTTTCAAATCAGGTTCCACCCATATTCGCTCTAATGCGAAAACGATCAGTACTCCGACCAAAAGACCATTGCCTGCGATGTATTGAACGATAGCGGGCGCGGCCGCAAACGTATCCGCAGGCAAGTACAGAAGCGATGTCCCAATCAGGAGCGTCACCCCTAAAATCGTCAGTCTCCGCTCGGTCATTGGCTCCCGCATAACGGCCCTCACTCCCAAACCAACCATCGGGACAAATGCGGCCAGCTCGACCGCATAGGCAACAGGTGCGGGCAACATCGTCATTACACCAATGACAGCTGGCAAAAAGGAAAGGCTCGCCATGATCAGCCCTCCTATTAAGAAAGGAGCGATCCTGCGATGCCCTGTCATTCGAACATAACCGGCACTTCCCCCCAGCGGAACGATGCCTACGGTGGAAAAGGAAGCCGAAAGCAAATGCGTCACCCCACTTACTGCTGTGCTGCGGAACACATGCCTCGGGTCCTCTCCGGCCTGCTTTCCGAGAACCTGATCCATCGATTCTGTCGCAGCCATGGTGCTAGAGAGAAGCATCAAGATAAGCGGAAAAACTGCGACGGCCAGGCCAAGATCCCAATGAGGCGCCCCCCAGACGAATACTTCCGGCAGTCGAAACCAAGCAGGGTTCGCATCACTCATTGGTTGCAGCCCCAGCAAGAAGAAAACAAGCCAGCCGACTGCGATCCCGATCAGGACGGCATAGCTTTTCCACCATCCCCTTCCCCATACAGACAAACCAAAGACAAATAGAAAAACACTTATCGCGATGAGTCCAGGCAAAGCATGCGTACTCGTCAATGGGCCATGCCCCGCTCCCAGCATTCCTTTAAGAAACACGCCCCCTAATTGAATAGAAAGCAGGAGCATAAAGGAGCCGGTCACCAGTGGCGTAAACCATCCCGCAAAGCGATGTGCCACCCTGCTGATCAAGAGCAGAATGATCCCTGCCAGCAGCATGCCACCTGTAAGTAATGACAATGTGTTTGCAGGATCACCGCCGCTCCGTAGCGCCATATCCCCGAGAATGACAAAGACACTCAGCCAAATGCCTGCAGGCCCGTCAACAATCGGCCTGCGATGACCGAGCAAGCCTTGCAGGACAGTCGTAGTTCCTGCTACGAGGAACGTTCGCTGCATCAGTCCTTCTATCTCGGCAGCAGGCAGATGGTACAGCCCACCGATCACGATGGGAATAGGAATCGAATAGACAAGCAAATAAACAAACCACTGTATGGCTCCCAGCGAGTCATGCCAGCCTGGGGATTGCATTCTCATGATGAGGGGTTCCTCCCAACAGAATCGGGGATAGCGCGATACGCCATCCCCGTTCCCTTTTTCTCTATTGAATCGTCACTTCATCCAGCATGAGGTATCCTACTGGACTCAACCAGAAGCCGCGAACATCTTTGGCTGTCACCGATACATGATCGATCGTGCGGATCGGGATGACCGGCGCTTCTTTCAGTTCGATTTCTTGCAGCTTGGCGTAAATTTCATTGCGCTTCTGTGGATCTTTTTCACGACGTCCGTCTTCGATCAGCTTGTCCACTTCAGGATTGTCGTAGAAAGCGAGGTTGCCTGCACTACCTTTCGACGAACTATGGAATACATTGTATTGGTTGTAGTCTCCATCTCCTGTGGCATTACCCCAACCGCCGATGAACATGTCGTGCTCACCTTTGTCGGTGAATTCGAGATAAGCTCCGTACTCCATCACTTTGATTTCCACATCAATGCCAATCCCCTTCAACTGGGATTGAATTACCTCTGCTACGTTCATCCGCTCTTTTCGGTCATCCGTCACAATCGTCGTTTTAAAGCCATTTGCATAGCCTGCTTCGCCGAGCAGCTTTTTCGCTTCATTGACATCATAGGAGTAGTCCTGCAGATTCGGATTGTAACCGATCACTTTGGAGGACATCGCAGATACCGCTTCGTTCCCTACGTTGTTATAGACGCCTCTGACGATCGCTTCCTTTTCAATAGCATGCGCCACAGCCTGACGAACGCGAATGTCATCAAAAGGTTTTTTCGTTACGTTGAAACCAATGTATTCGACTCCTAAGCCTTCTGCGCGAGCCATCGTCATGTTCGGCGATGTTTGGGCGCGTTCTACTTCTGTTACAGGCAATTGATCTCCGATATGAGCCTCGCCTGCTTCGATCATGGCGATACGAGTCGTGTCTTCAGGCACCACTTTGTAAACGACTTTGTCTACCTTTGGTTTTTCACCCCAGTAGCTGTCATTTTTCACGAGCGTCATATCTTGACCTGGCGTCCACGATTCAAACTTGAACGGTCCAGTCCCCACTGGTTGCTTGGAAAGCGTGTCAGAATGCTCGCTAATCGCTTTTGGACTCAAAATGCTACCCTCGGAGCTCGCCAAGATGGAGAGCAGCGGAGCGAATGGATAATCCAAAATAAATTGAACGGTCTGATCATCCACTGCTTTGATTTCTTTAATCATGGAGAAGTTGGAGGCGCGCGGCGAAGCGACCTTCGGATCCTTTGCTCGTTCAAACGTCTTTTTCACTGCTTCCGCGTTGAAGGGAGCCCCGTCATGGAAGGATACGCCGGATCTCAGCTTGAACTCCCACGTCAGGTCGTCCACTTGCTTCCACTCCGTTGCAAGCGTAGGCTTGTATTGGGAATTTTTATCCCGTGAAATCAAGCTTTCGTATACTTTGCCATAAATATAGTTTGCGGATGGAATATTGGTAATGAAGTGAGGATCGAGATTGTTCGCGTCTGCCTTGCGAGCCACGATCAGCGTTCCTCCTGCCTTCGGACTTTCCGCTGGTGCCGAGTTTCCTGTACCCGATTGCTCTTGTCCTGCACCGCAACCCGTCAATACTGCTCCGACGGTTAGCGTCAAGGCGAGCAAGGATCCAAGCAAGCGTGCTTTCTTCATTTGATTGTCCCCCTGTAAGATGCTGTCGAAATTTCTGTAATGTTTGCTTACCTGCATTATACGGCAAGGGGTCAAACAAGCCTTTCACCATCTTTACATCTATTTATAATATTTTTACTTTTGTTTACCTTCACACTTTACGATTCCTTTTGCCATACCAGGTTGCCTTGGAACATGACAGCAGCTTTCTCAGATTGTCGAGCGATGGCTTCTGCTGAGCAACTCGCTTGTACAAATACTGCATCTGCCGTATCGCCTACTCGTGGCCAGACGCGATTGCCTTGATCGTCCAAGGGAGTCATCCCACCCGTGATGAATCTCAACGCCCGGGACAGCCTGAATTCATCCGTCCACCGGAAACGTTCCGCGAGACGATTTACTTTTTGCAGCATGTCCCCCGTACCGAATGAATCCCAATGATCGGTAATGTTGTCATTGCCGAGTGAAACATGGACTCCTTTTGCATGCAAGAGAGGGACAGGAATGGTCGGCATGTCGATCGGAACCGCCGTTACGACGGATATCCGCAAATGAGCGAATAGCTCAGCGATTTCTGCAGCGATAGCCTCCGGGACTTCTCCCAGTCCGTATGCGTGACTGATGGTTACACGACCCTGCCAGCCTGCTTCCTCGGTCAAGGCAGCCATTCGCTTCATAATGAAGACGCCCAGGTATCCCGGCTCATGCAGATGCAGATCGATATCCGCATTTGCTTCTACTGCTAAATCCATGACCGTATGCAGCGACTTTTCGATATCTTCATCAAACGTGGCAGGATCCACCCCTCCTACCAAGCTTGACCCATTCTGCAGAGCTTCTCGCATCAATCCGACTGACTGACTCCGCAGTAGCCCATGTTGGGGGAAGGCCACCATTTCCCAGGAAAGTTTCCCCTTGTACGTATCCAAGGCACGCAGGGTAGCCTCCATGTTTTTCAGACCAATGACCGGGTCAATGTTGCAGTGGGTACGAACATGGGTGGCACCGTTTGATTGCAACAAGCGCAGCAGCTTTTCCGCCCGTTCTTGTACCACCGGGAGCTGTTTGGGCAGCAGTTCCTGCTCCTGTTCAATGCGGAAGAATCGATTGGGAGCAGGGATACACGCCTGCCACGGTCCCCCATAAAACGTTTTATCCAAATGAATGTGCATTTCCCGAAAGGAAGGCAGCATGAGAAGCCCCCGGGCATCCCAGCTAGGCACCCCTTCTGGAAGTGATTCTGATGCAGGGACGATCTTCTCGACGCGCTCCCCTTTCACCAGCACATGAAACTGCTCCGTTTGGGTACGGTCCACCCTGCCTTCCTTCCATTCAAAACCGCATTCCAACGTGGCATTGGCGATCCAGAAGCTTTCATTTCGATCCGTCATTCATTTCTCTCCCTATCACTCGATCGTAATGTCGTTGATCATCATATACCCTGATGGACTGATCCAAAATCCTTTGACGTTTTTTCCTACCGCTGCGACGTTCTCCAGATTGCGAATCGGAACCATGGGAGCTTCGCTTGATTCAATTTCCAGCGCACGTGCATAAATGTCTTTTCGATTTTCCGGATCTTGTTCCCTGCGTCCTTCTTCAATCAATTGATCCACGGTTGCATTCACATAAAACGTCGTATTTCCGCCTTTGCCGAGAGAACTGGAGTGGAACAGATTGTATTGATTGTAGTCGCCGTCTCCCGTGGCATTCCCCCAACCGCTGATGAACATGTCTGTCTCTCCATTATCTTCCGCATCCAGATAGGCTCCGTATTCGAGAACTTTCACTTCCACATCGATGCCGATTCCTTTTAATTGCGACTGGATGACCTCCGCCATATTGATCCGCTCTTTACGATCCCCCGTCCAAATGGTCGTCTTGAAGCCGTTCGGGTAGCCTGCTTCTTTTAGCAAGGCCTTCGCTTTATTCGGATCGAAAGCGTATCCCTGCAGCTTTTCGCTGTACCCGAGCACTTTGGGGCTCATCGCGGAATTTGCCTTGGTTCCTACTTGATTGAATACTCCCTGGATGATCGCATCGGTCTCAATCGCATAGCTAATCGCTTGCCGTACACGAACATCATCAAACGGCTTTTTCTTCAGATTGAAGCCGACGAATTCTGTTCCCAATCCTTCACTGCGGTACAAGTCTATCTGTGCCGAGCTTTTCACTCGATCAATTTCCGTAACGGGCAATGGCTCTGCGATGTGGGCTTCTCCTGTCTCCACCATCGCGATTCTTGTCGTATCTTCTGGAACGACCTTGAAGACGGCCTTGTCCACCTTTGTTTTTTGTCCCCAGTAGTTATCATTTTTCGCGAGAACGATTTCCTGACCCGGAGTCCATGACTCGAAGACAAACGGCCCCGTACCTACTGGATGCTTGCTCAAGTCTTTTCCATATTGTTCGATGGCTTTCGGACTGATGATGCTGCCCTCGTGATTCGCCAGGATCGAAAGCAGTGGCGCGTACGGATAGTCCAGCTTGAATTGGACGGTGTAGTCATCAATTACCTTCACTTCTTTAATCATTTTAAACTGGGTAGCACGCGGAGAACCCACTTTTTCATCCAATACACGACCGATGGTTGCCTTTACTGCTTCTGCATGAAAGGGGGTTCCATCATGGAATTTGACAGCCTGACGCAGCTTAAATTCCCACGTCACGTCATCCAATTGCTTCCACTCCGTAGCCAGCATCGGTTTGAATTCCATGCTTTCATTGCGCTGGACCAGTCCTTCGTACACTTTGTGCTGGACTACACTCGCCGCATTGATGGCGGAAATAAAATGCGGATCCAAGTTGTTGGCATCAGACTGACGAGCGATGATCAATGTCTTTGGCGCAGATTGCGATTCATTTCCTGCTGGCTTGCCGGCTGTCTCCTGCTCTTTCCCATTCGAACACCCTGGCAACAACAAAAGCCCTGCAGTAAGCACACTTGTAAAAACCCATTTCCACGCTTTGTTTTTGTACATGCCACATCGCCCCCATGGATCATCTATTTTCTATTCGCATTCTTTATAGAGCAACAGCATAGCTCGACCCCCGACAGGCATCTCGCTATGCTGCTCATTTGACTACTTATTATGGAAGAGTTACGTCGTCAACTTCAATGTGACCAGCTGGGCTGATCCAGACGCCCTCTACACCCTTTTGAATAGCTGCGAGATTCTCAGAGAAACGGTACGGAATCAACGCGACGTTATCCATTTCGATCTGCTGCGCTTGCTCATAAATCTGCTTGCGCTTGTCTGCATCCTTTTCCTTGCGACCGTCTTCGATCAGCTTGTCCACTTCCGGGTTGCTAAAGAAGGAGTGGTTGCCAGGAGCACCCTGCGATTTGGTGTGGAACAGGTTGTACTGATTGTAATCCGCGTCTCCAGTGGCATTGCCCCAACCGCTGATGAACAGGTCCGTTTCACCTTTGGATGCCGCGTCGATATAAGCACCGAATTCCAGAACCTTCACTTGCAGATCGATACCGATTGATTTCAGCTGCTGTTGCAGTACCTCAGCTACGTTAATGCGGGCTTTGTTGTCATTCAAGTAAATGGTTGCTTTGAAGCCGTTTGCATAACCTGCCTCGGCCAGCAATTGCTTCGCTTTTTCCAGATTGTAGTCCAGACCTTTTACGTTTTCGCTGTATCCGACCATGGTCGGAGTGATGGAGGAGTGCGCGGGTTTCCCTACGTCATTATAAACACCTTTGATGATCGATTCTTTGTCGACTGCATAAGCGATTGCCTGGCGGACGCGTACGTCATCAAACGGCTTTTTCATCGTGTTGATTCCGATGTGATCGCTAGAGAAGGAGGCGAAACGTCCCAGCGTCATACTGCTGGAATTTGTCACGCGATCTACCTCGGTAACGGGCAATTGCTCGGCTACTTGTGCTTCACCCGTTTCTACCATGGCGATGCGGGTCGTGTCCTCTGGAACGGTCTTAAAGACGACCTTGTCCAGCTTTGGCTGTCCACCCCAGTAGCTGTCGTTTTTCACGAGAACCACTTCTTGCCCAGGCGTCCACGATTCGAATTTATACGGTCCAGTACCGGTCGGGTGTTTGGTCAAATCTTTTCCATACTGTTCGATTGCTTTTGGTGAAAGAATGACACCTTCCGCGCTCGCCAACACAGACAAGAGTGGCGCGTACGGGTAATGCAAGATGATTTGAACAGTCTGGTCATCGACGGCCTTCACTTCTTTGATCGCCTCAAACAGATTGGCCCGGTTGGAACCGACATTCGGGTCTTGTACGCGAGCAATCGTCTTCTTGACCGCTTCTGCATTGAACGGAGCTCCATCGTGGAACGTAACGCCTTGGCGCAGCTTGAATTCCCACGTCACATCGTCCAGCTGTTTCCATTCCGTAGCCAGAGACCCTACGTACTTGCTCTCCTTGTCCATCCGAACAAGCCCTTCGTACACTTTGTGATGAATGATGGCAGCCGAGTTGATTTGGGTGAGGAAATGAGGATCCAGGTTGTTCGCATCGGACAGCCTTGCGATAACCAATGTGCCACCTGTTTTGCCCGCAGCGGCGCCGGCTCCCGGCTGTGCAGACCCATTGGTGCTCTGACTAGCTTCCTGGCCAGACGAGCAGCCTGCCAGCGCAGCGGAAACCGCAACCGTCAGTGCGATCAGCGTCTGAAAAAAGCGCGTCTTTTTCATATAGATGTCCCCCTCTTCGCGCGTCACTATTGTGTCAATTTTTTAATCATTCGCGCATGTTTCATTTTAACTACTATTCTGCCTATATTTTTTCACTCTCTTTACTTCTATTTTCACTTTCTTTACTGATTTTTAATGCTAACTATATCCGGTCATTACAGCTGGCGTCCATCGAATAGATTTCCGCCTCCTCCCAAGCGTTGGCTTCGCTGGCTGAAGAGCTCAAGGCGCTCATCAACAAATTCACGTAAAAAAAGGATAGAGGAGTCAGAAATCATCTGATCCTCTATCCTTTTTCTTTCTTATTGAATCGTCACATCATTGATTTCTACATAGCCAGATGGACTGATCGTGACGCCTTGCACGTTTTTCGCGATGGCGGCGAGATTTTCGCTGCTGCGGTACGGGAGCAACGGTACTTCGTCCATCTCGATTTGCTGCGCCTGCTCGTAGATTTCTTTGCGTTTCTGCGGGTCTTTTTCTTTCCGTCCTGCTTCGATCAGAGCATCGACCTTTGGATTTGAATAGAAGGAATGGTTGCCTGGCACCCCGTGCGATGTGCTGTGGAATAGATTGTATTGATTATAGTCGGCGTCCCCCGTCGCATTTCCCCAGCCGCTGATGAACATCTGCGCTTCACCTTTACCCGCCAGATCCAGATACGCCCCAAATTCCATCACCTGGATTTGCAGGTCGATCCCGATGCCTTTCAGTTGTGATTGCAAAACTTCGGCTACGTTGATGCGAGCCTTGTTATCATTCAGGTATACCGTTGCCTTGAAGCCGTTTGCATAACCCGCTTCTGCGAGCAGCTGCTTCGCTTTGTTCAGGTCGTATTCCGGTGTTTTCAGATTGGGGCTATACCCGATTACTTTTGGTCCCAACGTGGAGACCGCGACTTTCCCGACATTGTTGTACACGCCTTTGATAATGGCTTCCTTGTCGATGGCGTAGGCAATGGCCTGGCGTACCCGTACGTCGTCAAAAGGCTTTATCGTGACATTCATCCCGATATGATCAACGGCAAAGGAGTCATAGCGTCCCAGCGTCATGCTCGAGGAATTTTGGACACGCTCAATTTCCGTCACTGGCAATTGTTCAGCGATATGTGCCTCACCTGTCTCGACCATTGCCACGCGGGTTGTGTCCTCGGGTACTGTTTTAAAGACGACTTTGTCTATCTTGGGCTTGGTTCCCCAATACTTCTCATTTTTCGTAAGCACGATCTCTTGTCCGGGCGTCCACGATTCAAAGACGAATGGTCCAGTTCCGACCGGGTGTTTGTTCAAGTCTTTTCCATATTGCTCCATCGCTTTTGGACTGATGATACCGCCTTCTGCACTCGCCAATACGGACAGCAATCCGGCAAACGGATAGTGCAGGATGATTTGTACTTTATGCGGATCCACTACCTTTACTTCTTTTATCATGCCAAACATATTCGCCTTAGGTGTGGGCGCGTTTTTGTCCAAAATGCGAGCAATTGTCTTTTTCACTGCTTCCCCATCAAAGGGGTTACCGTCATGGAACGTCACACCGTTTCGCAGGACAAACTCCCATGTGAGGTCGTCGAGCTGCTTCCATTCGCTTGCCAGAAGTGGCTTGTACTCGCTGTTTTGATCCAGCATCACGAGTCCCTCGTACAGCTTGTGCTGAACAACTGCCATGGAATTGATCTGGGTACTAAAGTGCGGATCGAGATTGTTCGCATCTGACAGACGAGCGATGATCAATGTACCTCCGCCGGTTGCAGGCGCTGCTCCTGTCTGACTGTTCACTGTGGTGCTTGCACTGTTGGATGGACTTGCCGGCTGTCCGGATGAACAACCTGCGAGAACCGTTGTGAACAGCACGGATAGGGCGAGAATGGATTGTAGCATGTGCTTTCTTTTCAAATGAATGCCCCCTCTTATTTCAGATGAAAACAAAAATGAATCATTCCGTAGTTTTAATTTTAATAATTTTCTAACTCTTTTTCTTTCGACTATCTTTACCTTTCTTTTCAATATTTTTACCATTCCTATTTTTTACGATCATAAACTTTTGATCGATAAGGAAAAGGGAGAAAAAAGCACAGCCACCCTCTGATGAGAGGGCAACTGTGCCTGTTCCTTCGCTTTGTAATATGGTTAGTTCGTTACTTCTAAGGACCAGCCGTACTTGTCTTCCAGCAGTCCGTATTGGATTCCGGTCATTTGATCGTACAGCTTAGTCGTCAATTCACCCGTTTGCTCGCCATTGATGATCATTTGGTGGCCGTTCCAGTTCATCTCGCCGATTGGGGAAATAACCGCTGCCGTACCTGTTCCGAACGCTTCTTCTAGCTCGCCTTTGGTGTAGGCCTCATACAGTTCTTCCATCGAAATGCGTTTTTCGACGACAGGAACGCCCCAGTCTTTCAGCATATGGATCGTGGAATCTCTGGTGATGCCCTCCAGGATGCTTCCATTCAAAGCTGGCACCCACACTTCACCTTTCACTTTGAAGAAGACGTTCATGCTGCCCACTTCTTCCACGTATTTGTTCTCGATTCCATCCAACCACAGGACTTGCTCGTAACCTTTTTCCTTCGCTTCTTCCTGTGCTTTCAGGCTTCCCGCGTAGTTCCCTGCTACTTTTGCGTTACCCGTTCCGCCTCGTACGGCACGAACGTAATTGTTTTCCACATAAATTTTTACCGGCTTCATGCCTCCGGAGTAGTAAGCGCCTACTGGGGAAAGCAGAATGATGAATTTGTACGTGTGCGAAGCGCGGACGCCAAAGCAAGGCTCGGTCGCGATTACAAACGGACGAATATATAAGGAAGTTCCGCTATCTGTTGGAATCCACTCTTTTTCAGTGGCAACCAGTTGCTTCAGAGCTTCGGTCATGAATGCCTCGTCTATCAATGGCATGCTGAGTCGGCTCAGGGAACGATTCATTCTTTTGAAATTTTGGTCTGGTCGGAACAACCAGGCTTTATCCTCATGATTGCGGTAAGCCTTCAAGCCTTCAAAAACAGCTTGGCCGTAGTGGAACACCATTGCAGCTGGATCGAGTGTGACCGGAGAATACGGTACGATTTGCGGATCGTGCCAGCCTTTTCCTTCTGTGTAGTCCATTGTGAACATGTGGTCGGTGAAATGCACGCCGAACCCGAGTTTGTCACTAGCAGGCTTTTCTTTTTTCTGTTCTGTCAGGGTAACCTTTAACTGACACTCCATCTTCTACATCTCCCTTGAGTTTAAATCCTACACTTCTAGTACTACATAATTATTAATAAAATATCAACTATTTTGAACGATTTCTAGCGTAAGTTTATTCCGAAAATAATTATTTTGATAAAAAATACACTTTCAGGCTCGTCCTTCATGCAATCTTCATAAACCTTCATACTTTTTTCAGAGCTACTACAGAAATGTCGTTTATAACTGGTTATGAAGATGATCTCCCTTGGGGAAAGGGAAGTATGGAGGATGAATACTATGAAAAAAACCTGTCGTTTTCTTACACTCACAGCTGTAATGGCTGTTACTGCTTCTTTGGCTGTTCCAGCATTCGCGGCTAGCGAGCCAGGCGAAAATGAAGGTACAGCAAGCTTCTTCAGCACTTTTGTCGGTGAAAATCACATCATCATTAATCCTGTTACGGAAGAGGTTGCGCCAGTTCCATCTACTACTGATGGCACTGCTGCTACAACACCTGAGACATCCACATCTACACCTGCGGTTGACACAGCTGACGTGCCTTTCTCGCTTGGCGGTGGCTGGATGAACTTCCCAGAACAAAGCGACAATAACGACAAAAACTAAGCAGCAGCCTCAACAGAAAAGGTGCTCCGCAATACTGGAGCGCCTTTTTTTTACTGTGAAGGCATTTACTCCTTATATTCCTGAGAAGCGTAACTATTTATAATAATAGTGAATAAGGAGGTCTTTCTAGATGACTAGCCCTACCATTTTAATTGCCGATGATGATCCAGATATCGTTCGCCTGCTGGCGGAAAGCTTCCAGGATGAGGGATTCCTCACAATCGAAGCGCAAAACGGCAAAGAAGCGCTGGAAAAGGCGCTTGACCCCTCTCTTTCCTTGATTTTGCTTGATATTATGATGCCAGAGATGGATGGTCTGGATGTATGCCGAAAGATACGCAATACCGTTAACATTCCCATACTGTTTCTCAGTGCGAAAGATCGGGAGTTGGATCGGGTCATTGGGTTGGAGGTCGGCGCTGACGATTATATATTGAAGCCGTTCAGCATCTCCGAGTTGATCGCCCGCGTACGTGCGCATTTGCGCCGGGAAAATCGATACATATCCGCCACAAAGTCGATTCATAGTGGGACTCTGACCATCAACAAAGACACCTTCGAAGTGTTTCACCACGATAAACGAGTGGACTTGTCCACGAAGGAATTTCAAATTTTGCTATACATGGCGGAAAATGCAAATCGCGTACTAAGTCGGGAGCAGATTTACAATGCGATCTGGGGAGAGACCGAATTTGGGGATATCAATACAGTAACCGTCCACATCAAAAATTTGCGGTCCAAGCTGGAGCAAGACAAGCATTACATCAAGACCGTCTGGGGCATTGGTTATAAATTTGTCGGGGACATGCAGTGAAACATCATATTCAGGCAAAGATGCTCATTGCCCATTGCATCGTCCTTTTACTGTGCCTCTTGATCCTCGGAATTTATTATTGGAAATTCGAAATTGCGGACTTTGCATCGGAATGGGAAAATCTGCGGCATCAGTTTCAGCAACAGGACCGCCATTTTATAAATGAAATCAATGAGCGTCGCAAAAAGATAGACGAGACACGCTCGTTTTTGTACAGCTACGCGCAGGATCAATCCATGCGCATCAGTATGTATGATCACGCTACCGGGAAGTCCGTTATTGCTGATTCCTTGTCGCACAATGTTTTTTCGGTCACGCTGCAAGATGACCAGTACACCGATGAAAGGCATCAATATGTATTTACGTTTACCCACCCTGTCACGTGGGAAATGCTGCGACCGCTCCAGGTATCCAGCCACATCTTGGGCGTGTCCGTTCTGCTCTTTTGTCTGTCTACCCTTTTCCTGGCGATCTACAGCAGAAAACTGGCGATGCTTCCACTCGTGACGTTTTATCAAAAGCACAGCGAACTCTTCCAAACAGACATGCATCGCTATTCGAATGAGATGCAATGGGAGAAAATTTACACTTCGTTGATCCAGGCGAATGAAACACTATCTTTGGAAAAGCGAAAACAATCCGCAGCGATGGCAGCGATCTCGCATGACCTCAAGACACCGTTGACCTCGATCAAAGGATACATCGAACGCCTCATGAAAGGTCGCGTTCATTCGGAGGAAAGACGACAGGAATACTACCAAATCATTTATCGCAAAGCTACCGAAATTGAAAAGCTGACGCAAGACCTTTCGGAGTACGTCCAGAACGACAACCATCCACTGCTGGTTCGAAAAAAAGTCTCTCTCTCTGCCTTCACGCGATCGATCGCGTCTGAGTATGAAGAGGAGCTGCCTACTTTTTCGGCGGAAATCAGCTATGTTTGTTCCATCGAGGGAAATCCCTTTTTGTTCGTGGATGAGCAGCGAATTCGCCGGGTTTTTGCCAACATCATTCACAACTCCTTGAATCATGCGCATACGCAGAGCTACGTTCGCATTTCCTTTCGGGTGTACACGGAGAATCGGAAGGCTGTATTCGAGCTGGAGGATGACGGGCCTGGAGTCCCTGCGGAGGAGTTGCAGAAAATATTTGAGCCGTTTTATCGGGTAGACAAAGCCAGATCCAAGGTAAAGAACGGCAGTGGACTCGGACTTGCGATCTGTAAAGGAATGATTGAAAAGCAAGATGGCCACATTCATGCCTACCTTCCCGCAAAAGGAGGACTCGGCATCAAGATTGTCCTCCCCATTCAGGAAGTGGATTGAGTAGTGCCCAGTCAACGCACGTATGTTTTGCGCAGACTGGGCCTTCTTCCTTACCGGAGTGATCCTACTCAATGACGATAACCACTTTACCACGCCCGTGCCCCGACTCGAGCTCGCGATGCGCATCACATGCCATATGAAGAGGGAATTTTTCCCGAATTGGCACGCGAAGCAAGCCACGCTCATACAGATCCACAAGGGCCTGCAGGCGGGAGGCAGAGCGTTGACTGCGAATCACGCGCACACCGAGTTGCTGTCCAAGATCAAACTCCACGATCGTTCCAATCCGATCTCTTTGCTTGACCAGCTCCGCCGAAGCCGATAAAGCCTCTCTTCCTATGGCGTCCAAGGCAACATCTACACCATTTGGCGCCACCTCTCTCACCCGATCGACCAATCCTTTGCCGTAGCTGACAGGTATGACTCCGAGAGAGCGCAGGTAGTCATGGTTACTCTCACTGGCAGTGCCAATAACGGTCGCTCCACTTGCACGGGCAATCTGTACCGCAAATGTACCTACACCGCCAGCAGCCGCATGGACCAGTACCGTTTCTCCTTTTCTCACCCCAAGCACTTCCAGGGCAGTATGTGCGGTTTGTCCCGAAGCAGATAATGTCGCCGCTTCCTCCCAAGGCATCAGCTGTGGTTTTTTGACCAGCTGATCCGGCGGTACTACGACATATTCAGCCTGACATCCCAGCACACGAAAACCGATGACCTCGTCTCCGATGGAAAAGCTGGTTACCTCCTCCCCCACTTGGTCTACGATACCCGCGAACTCGTTGCCCAAAATCTGCGGAAAATGGACCTTTCCTCCGGGTGGAGCCCACCCGCTCCGTACGGACAAATCAAAGGGCTGAACACCAGCTGCCTTTACCCGAACCCTCACTTGATTGGCATTCGCCTGAGGGGTATCTACCTCGATCAATTGCAAGACCTCTGGACCGCCAAAAGACAAGATCCCCGCTGCTTTCATGAAAATCATCCTCTCCTCGACCAAATGTATCTTCCACGTAGATACTGCCGCGATTTTGTTGTCAGCTTGCAGAATTTATTCTACAATCATCCTTACATAAACAAAAATATATCCTTCCTTATCTCTTCATACACTCGGGTATATGAGAAGGGGTGTAATGAGTGGAACTACTGCAATTGCAATACTTTTGCAAGGTTGCCAAGCTGGAGCACATGACAAAGGCTGCTCAAGAGCTTCACATTGCACAGCCTGCACTTAGCAAGACCATTTCACGTCTAGAGGAGCATGTGGGTGTCCCTTTGTTTGATCGGAATGGCCGACAGATTCAGCTCAATGCTTTTGGGAAGGCGTTTCTGAAAAAAGTGGAGGCGGCTCTTTGCTTACTGGAAGAAGGTCAGCGAGAGCTCATCGATCTGGCAGGAATGGAGCGCGGACGCGTCATGGTCGCAACGACTACGCACAAATGCTTCTCAGACATGATCGGCTCTTTCATGTCCTTGCATCCCGACGTCCAGATGCGCATTACCCAGGCGTCGTCAGAGGAAAAAGAGCAGCAGCTCAGAAAGGGAGAAATCGACTTTTCCATCACCTTTCCCCCTCTCGAGCAAGACGGGATAGACGGAGTGAACATCCTAACGGAAGAAATCATGCTCGCCGTGCCCCCCACCCATCACTTGGCCAGCCGTGACACGATCGATTTGGCGGAAGTGGCTCATGAGCCTTTCATCTTCATTAAAGAAGGCAACCCATTCCGCGCGATGACCGACGGCTTTTGCCAGCAAGCTGGATTTGAACCGAATATGGTTTGTGAGGTTGACGAACACTCAGCGATCGGTCATTTCCTGCATGCGGGGATCGGGATCGCCTTTTTGCCGGAAACGCTTGGTGACAAAGTGGATTCTTTGCGCCTGATACGGATTGCAAAGCCGTTCTGCCAACGTACGTACCAGTTGGCTTGGCGAAAGGACCGTTACCTCTCACTGGCTGCTCGCACATTCCGGGAATACGTCGTCAACTATTTTTCAGATTTGCAGGACAAACGCGATCATGCGAATGCCCATGAAGAGTGATCACCCCCAATCAGATCCTTTCAATAAGAAAACCCGGAGCGAAGGAAGCCCCGGGCGTTTTTGTTTGTGCCAACATAGTGGTCCGGAAGAGATAAACGGCAGCGTGCTTTTGATGATTGTCAAGCGCTTATGATTCTGTCAATAATGGCTTGCGTGAATTCGGTCGTTGATGCTGTACCTCGAAGATCCCTCGTGCATATTCCCCTTGTCCTGATTAACCAGCTGCCACTGCTTGCACAAGAAAAAAAGTCAGCCTGCTCACATTCACAGGCCGACTTTTTTCATTTTGGATAAATGGCTCTTTTTTCGAGCTGATTAGGAGAAAAAGGCTTCTACCTGATCGTGATCGTGCGCAGCATCTCTCGCCTCGTGATCACGCACAGCCTGATTGCTCGCCGCCATAAACGCCTGCGCGACTGCCATCAGCACGTCCCGATGCTCGGAAACTCCTTTGAAATGACTGCCGTTTGCACTGACCGTCACGATGGCTTCCCCTGTCGCATGCTCGCCAGAGGACAAGGAATAGAGCTCCATGTCGGTGAACTCCACCTCGATCGGCAGCGCCTGCTTGATGCCTGCGACCAATGCTTCGACAGGTCCTTCACCCGTGCCGGTGTACGCTTGTTCTTCTCCCGTCGCGTTGTTCGTAATCGTGCAGGACGCCATGCGATTTCCGGACGTCCCCGTCAACACCTGTGCATTTACGAGGGTAAATGGCTCCAATACCGCATTCACCGTGTGTCCTACCAGCTCGAGCAGCTGATGATCCTGTACGACCTTTTGCTTGTCAGCAAGTTCTTTAAACTGGTTGTACAAGGTCTCCATTTGCTCGTCGGTCAGCTCTACCCCAAACTCGTTGACCCGGTGCTTGATGGCATGTCGCCCGGAATGTTTGCCGAGAATGATCATGTTGCGTGGTACTCCCAGTCTCTCTGGATCCATGATTTCGTACGTGCTGCGCTCTTTCAAGAGACCATCCTGATGAATCCCCGCTTCATGCTGGAAGGCATTGCGACCGACAATCGGCTTGTTGAAGGCGATCGGGAAGCTCATCGCACGGCTC
>JARDZO010000243.1 GCA_029240815.1 Brevibacillus sp. | reverse complement strand
GCAGGAAGGGGAATTGGTGCTTCTCGTCCTGGTGCTGACTTTTGTGTTTACGATATACTACGCAAAGCGCAAAGCAAAAAAGCGAAAGTAAGGAGAATTTCCCATGTACGATGTGAATACGAAACGAATCGATCAAGTTTTGGCATATATGTCTTCGATGCTTGACTTGTTAGAAAAGCTAAAGGAACGGGGAGCGGAAGCGGTTTTGACGGACAAAGTGGCTGTTGCAGCGATGGAGCGGGCCCTGCACTTGTCCATCGAGGGGATCGTTGACGTAGGAAATGCGTTGATCGACGGCTTTATCATGCGCGATCCTGGCAGCTACAGTGATATTGTGGAAATTTTACGTGATGAGCAAGTGATTACGGGGGATCAGGCCATCATTCTGACCCGTGTTACCGAATTCCGCAAGCATTTGGTCAATGAGTACACCACTGTACCGGCAGCCGAGATGTTTGCCTTGGTTGTAGAAGCAGGTGCTGCTCTGCGCCAGTTCGATCCCGCTGTGCGTGCCTTTTTGGATAAAGAACTCTTTTAAAAGATGGCGCCAGCGGATTTTTTATACAAAACACTTTCATTAGTTTACTAAAGCCACCTAATCCGCTACAATAAGGAGAAAGGGCGGTGATACGTATGACAAACGAAGGAACGTCCACCCGTGACCAAATTCTCCACATGCTCAAGGTGAAAGGCTCGCTGTCGGTCAGTGACATGGCTGTTGAGCTGGGAATTACAGAAATGGCTGTAAGACGCCATCTGAATACCCTCGAGAGGGACAACTTGATCAAGTCTACGCTTGTTCGGCAAGCGATGGGACGTCCAACCAATGTATATTCCTTGTCGCAGGAGGCAGACGAGCTGTTTCCGCGCAATTATTCTCATTTGACATTAGATTTTCTGCAAGATCTGAAGGATATGGACGGCATCGGGAAAGTGGAGATGCTGTTTCGCCGTCGGGAGAACCGTCTCGAAGAAACCTATCGCGCTCACATGCAAGGCGACCTGGAAGAGCGAGTAGCCAAGCTTGCTGAGCTGCAAAACGATAAAGGTTACATGGTCGAATGGGAAAAGGATCCGGAAACAGAAAACTACCGCATTCAAGAGTTTAACTGTCCGATCTCGCAAGTTGCTCGTGAATTCAACCAGGCTTGTAACTGTGAACTGTCCTTGTTCCGACGTGTACTGGATGCCAATGTGGAACAGACCTCCTGCATGGCAAAGGGCGGAGATAAATGCGTGTTTGAAGTGAAGCAAGGACGCTAATGGCTAAGAATCGATAGGAAATCCACTCCATGGCGGGTGGATTTTTGTTTGAACGGACAAATCTGTGCCTCGGCAAACGATAAAGGACATGATTGAAAAAGGGGACCGATACCATGACTGCGACAGCGTACAAAGGCTATTTGCTGGATTTGGATGGCACGATTTATCGGGGAGGAGAAGCCATTCCCGGGGCGGCTGCATTTATTTCCTATCTGAAGGAACAGCATATTCCATACTTGTATTTGACGAATAATTCGTCGGCATCACCGGAGCATGTAGCAGATCGGCTATGCGCAATGGGAATCGATGCGAAGCCTGCAGACGTGTACACCTCCAGTATGGCAACAGCCACGTATCTGAAAGAACGAGCGTCTGCAGGTACGAGAGTCTGCATGATTGGCGAGCAAGGCTTGCGTGAACAATTGACCGCGAGCGGTTTCGAGATCACGGAAGACTCGCCAGCGTATGTTGTGGTAGGGATCGATCGTGAGTTCACCTATGAAAAGCTGGCGACGGCCTCTCGTGCGGTGCGCGCTGGAGCCGTCTTGCTCGCGACCAACACGGATGCTGCCTTGCCGACTGAAAAAGGCTTGTACCCGGGAAATGGTTCCCTCGTAGCTGCTGTCTCTGTGGCAGCTGCGACTAAACCAATCGTGATCGGCAAGCCACAGTCCATTATCGTGAAATATGCGCTGGATATTCTCGGCACCGGTGCGGAAGAGACCTTGATCGTCGGAGACAATCTCTTTACCGATATCGAAGCAGGTGCCAACAGTGGGCTGGACAGCCTGCTCGTGCTGACCGGGTATTCGACCCGAGAGGAAGCAGCTGTACATCCTGCCCGCCCTACGCATATTGCCGAGGATTTGAAGGAGTGGATCGAAAGGTTAACTCTCTAGGCATTCCTCTTGTTGTTTTTGGCGGTGGGCGATTCGGCTCGAGGCAGCAGCGGCAATCGCCCCCACCAGATCATCGAGGAATGTGTGTACACCGTTTCGCTTGTCGTTTAGAAATTCCAATTTTCCGTGTTTCAATTTGTCTACATAGCCAAAGTTGGTAAATCCGATGCTGCCGTACAGATTTACGATGGCGAGCGCCAGTACTTCATCCACGCCGTACAGAGGTTCATCCGCCTCAATGATGGATTGAAGAGGCTGAAGCAGCTTGTTTTCTTCCGCCAATATATCCAGCTGAATGCCGGTTAAGAGTGCATTTTGCACTTCCCTCTTTTTCAGCACCGCCTTCACGCTCTCCAGACACATTTCCGTTGTCAGATCAGGAACGTAGTCGGTTTGCAGGAAAAACACGATCTCAGCGATGTCATCCAGACTGACGCCACGCTTGTCCAACAACTCGATGACGACATTCAGGCACGATTCACTGTTAAGTGGATGCTCGCCCATACTGTTTACCTCCCTATGCTTTTAGCCATGCGACTAGTATCTGCAACGAGATAGGCACCTATCCCGATGCTTCTACATACTATGCGCCATGTGAAGGTCTGCAAGGAGAGTGAAAATCGATGGAAGACAAAGAGTTATTGCAAGAGGAATACGGGTTTCTCCTGGAAGATGTTCGCTCGAACGGGGCGAGCAAGGTACTGAAGACGGATAAAGGTTTGTTTTACCTGTTCGCTGCACCAGAAGCATACAAATATAAGAGCAAGTTTATCGAACGAGTTCGGAAGCATGTAAACGAGCAGCAGGACCTCGGCATGCTCAAGCTGGTAAAAACCGTAGGTGGTCAAGGACATATTGTCTCAGATGAACAGCTGTATTACTTGTACAGAGGAGTAAGAGAAGGAACGCCAGAGGATCCGTATTTTACAATCGGTCAATCCCTGGCGAAGTTTCATCTGGCTACCAGCACTTTCAAAGGCGACAAATTGTTCATTCCATACAGTTCCTTGGGCAGCTGGCCCAGCATGTGGAGACGGAAACTGCGTCATTACAATGAATTCCGGGATGAGCTGGATGAGTTGGAAGGCGAATTAACCTCGATGGATGAGTTTTTGTTGACCAGCTTTACGTACGTGCATCAGCTGGGTGAAATCGCCCTTCACTATTTGCTCGCGTCCGGATACGACAAGGTCGTGAAGGAAACGGCTCAGTATGGCAAAGTTGCCTACCAAAATTTTGATCAAGGGTATATGCTATGGAATGAGAAGGATGCACGACTGGTGGCTGGAGAATGGAACTGGGTGCTCGATATGCGAGCTCGTGACATAGGTCAATGGCTAAAGGCAGAGACGAAACGCAACGGTTGGCAGAATGAAAAAGCGGCAAGCTTTCTCGATGGTTACAACAGCGTATCGCCGCTCTTGCCTGACGAGTATGCAGTCGTCTACGGGCTCATGCTCTATCCGGGGAGATTTCTCAAGCTGGTGGAGTCGTACCAAGAGCTTCCCTATGAAGAACGACTGGAAGTAAACGGAGAACTATGGCATTCCCAGCTGGAAGACGAGCTGGCGCGTATGGAAGAGGCACTCCGTCAGTATCCACATCTGGTCGCACAGCGGTACGGCGCGTCCATTCCACAAATTGATTGGTTGTGGAGGCCGGAAGATGAAGAAGCCAAAGGTGTTAGTAACGAGGCGAGTAGCGAATGAAGCCATTTCTCTCTTGGAGACAGTGGCGCATGTAGAAGTTTGGGTGCAGGATGAGCCGATTCCCCGTGAGTCCTTGTTAGAAAAGGTGGAACAGGCAGACGCAATTTTGGCGATGCTAACCGAACAAATTGACGAGGAATTGCTGAGTCGGGCAAAGCAATTGCGGGTCGTGGCAAATATGGCAGTGGGTTACGATAATATCGACCTAGCTGCATGCAAGCAGCGTGATATCTGGGTGACCAATACGCCGGATGTATTGACAGAAGCGACAGCTGATTTGGCGTTTGCGCTGCTGATGGCGACAGGAAGGCGATTGACAGAAGCAAACCGCTTTTTGTTGAACGGGGAGTGGAAGTCGTGGAGTCCATCCCTGATGGCGGGTCAAAATGTATATGGAACCACACTGGGGATCATTGGCATGGGAAGAATCGGCGAAGCAGTCGCCAGACGTGCCAAAGGATTTGGGATGCGGATTCTTTACCACAACCGAAATCGCAAACAGCAGGCAGAGGCAGAGACGGGAGCGCAGCAGGCCACGTTGGAAGCATTGCTGCGTGAATCTGATTACGTGCTGCTGCTGACACCTTTGACAGAAGAAACTCGGTTATTAATGGGTGAACAGGAGTTTTCATGGATGAAGCCTACCTCTGTCTTTATCAACGTGTCTCGAGGAGGCACAGTGGATGAGGAAGCTCTCTATCAGGCTCTGGTGAAGAAGCAAATTTGGGCGGCGGGTCTGGATGTTTTCCAGCAAGAGCCAGTTCCCCAGGATCATCCATTGCTATCTTTGCCAAATGTAGTAGCATTGCCGCACATCGGTAGTGCCACTGAGCAGACACGAGGGGAAATGGCGAGACTGGCTGCAGCGAATATCGTCGCTGTGTTAGAAGGCCAAAAGCCATTGACGGCGTTATGAGTACGGTACTTTCGATTGTCGCAGGAGTCTTGGTGTTGTTCGGGCTCTGCGCAGCAGGCATTGCCTTTCAGGTTACGTGGAAGCTGACCCATCCGATACGCAAGGCTATCGACATGGTCCCTGCTGATTTTGGCATCAAACATACGGAAGAAGTCAGCTTTCCCAGTCGGGAAGGATATATAACGCTTTCGGGTTGGTATTTCTCTGCGGAGCAAAATGGGCATGCTCCACGCAGACGCACAATTATTTTTGCACATGGATACAGTCAAAACCGTCTGGAACCTCATCTCCCAGCCTTGTCGTTGGCCGCAAAGCTCTTGGCAGGAGGCTACGATGTACTGATGTTTGATTTTCGCAATGCGGGTGATTCCAGCCCTTCGCTCACGACGATCGGACTTCGGGAGCAGCAGGATTTGCTTGGGGCGATCGATTACGTTGCGGCTACGCGCCCTGGGCAGGCAATGGGGCTGATCGGTTTTTCCATGGGAGCCGCCACCTCGCTCTTGGTAGGGGGCAAGGACGAGCGGATTTCAGTGATAGTCGCAGACTCCCCTTTTTACTCCCTGCGCGAATACTTGCAAGAAAATTTGCCGCAATGGACGGGCCTGCCCCGTTTTCCTTTCAACTGGTTGATCTTGACGCTGTGTCCGATCCTGCTGGGAGCCAACCCGCGTGAAGTAAAGCCGTATTTGGCTGTGAAGCTGGCAAAGAAACCGATCTTCTTTATCCATGGGACAGGGGATTCCACCATACCTTCGGACAACAGCGAACGGCTGCGGGCATTGGTTACGGACAAGAAAGCTTCCATTTGGCTCGTACCGCACGCCGGTCATGTTCGCAGCTTCTCGCTGGTCCCTGAGGAATACGCTGAGCGCGTCATCGATTTTCTGGAAAAGGGGATGGGCCACGCAACGTAGGGAAGCCCATTTTTGGGAATGAAAAAAAGCAGCTACGTTTTTGCTTTGTAGCTGCTTTCATGTCGGTACCCTGATTAGAATACTTGTTGTACTTCTTTGATGCCTGGGATTTCTTCTACCAGGGCGCGCTCGATGCCTGCTTTCAGGGTGATGGTAGAGGAAGGGCAGCTTCCGCATGCACCCATCAGACGCAGCTTCACGATTCCTTCTTCAACATCGACGAGTTGCACGTCGCCACCGTCACGTTGCAGGTACGGACGCAGTTTATCGAGAACTTCTTGTACTTGATCCAAGATATCCATGGAACATTCACTCCTTTCCAACCTCACCTTTATTATAAACTTAGACGTGTGATAAATCCATGGCTTACATGCCCTGTTGACACTTTCCAAACGAGGTGTCCGCGATGTGCACCTTGCATGGACTTTTTGTCTAAACCACATGTTATAATGAAACGGCAAGTACTTCAACATAAGGAGTAAGATTTACGTGAATGTATTTGGCAATGTTAAAGAATTGATCGGCAATACGCCCATCGTGGAAATTACACAGTTTGAACTTCCTGAAGGAGTCCGTTTGTTCGCCAAGCTGGAGTACTTTAATCCAGGTGGCAGCGTCAAGGACAGATTGGGCATGGAATTAATCCGAGCAGCAGAGGAAAATGGAAAACTAAAGCCAGGCGGTACCATTATCGAACCAACGGCCGGGAATACAGGAATCGGTGTTGCATTGGCCGCTGTTGGAACGGGCTATAAAGTTATCTTTTGCGTACCTGCCAAGTTTTCCGAGGAAAAACAAGAGCTGATGCGTGCACTCGGAGCAGAAGTGGTAAACACTCCGACCGAGCAGGGCATCAAGGGAGCGATTGCAAAAGCACAGGAATTGGCTGCATCGATCCCAGGCTCTTTTGTTCCACAACAGTTCGCAAACCCAGCAAATCCGGATGCGCACTACAAGACGACAGGACCGGAGATTTGGAAACAAATGGATGGTATGGTGAATGTCTTTGTTGCAGGGGCAGGATCCGGTGGTACGTTTATGGGGGTCGCCCGCTATTTGAAAGAACAAAATTCTTCCGTCAAAACAGTCATTGTCGAGCCAGAGGGATCCATCTTGAATGGTGGAGAGCCAGGCCCGCACAAAACGGAAGGAATTGGAATGGAATTCTTGCCTCCATTTATGGACACAAGCTATTTCGATGCTATTTATACCATTTTGGATACAGAATCATTTGAACTGGTGAAGCAGCTGGCAGCCAAGGAAGGGATGCTGGTAGGCAGCTCCGCTGGTGCGGCAATGGCAGCAGCATTGCGCGAAGCCAAAGAAGCAGCGCCAGGTACCAATATTGTCGTCCTGTTTGCGGACAGCAGCGAACGCTATCTCAGCAAAAAAATCTATCAGGGGGGAATCTAAGATGCGCATCAAGACGCGTTTGATCCATGGCGGTATTGAAGGAGATCCACACACTGGAGCCGTTTCCGTTCCTATTTATCAAGTGAGCACCTACAAACAGGAAGCAATCGGCAAGCACAAAGGATTTGAGTATTCCCGTACAGGCAACCCGACTCGCCACGCTCTGGAGACGTACATCGCTGAGCTCGAAGGCGGTGCTCGCGGCTTTGCGTTTGGCTCCGGGATGGCAGCATTGTCCACGATCCTTTCGCTGTTCAACAAAGGGGATCATCTCGTAGTGGGTGACGATGTATACGGCGGTACTTACCGCGTCGTTACCCGCGTATTTTCTCGTCTGGGTCTGGAAGCTACGTACGTAGACACCAATGATTTGCAAGCAGTCGAGGCTGCGGTTCGCCCCGAAACGAAGGCAATCATTATGGAAACTCCGACTAATCCGCTCTTAAAAGTAAATGATATCAGCGCATTGTCCAGCATTGCGAAAGCAAAAGGCTTGCTCTTGGTGGTCGACAACACATTCATGACTCCTTACTGGCAAAACCCACTCGATCTGGGCGCAGACATCGTTTTCCACAGTGCGACCAAGTATCTGGGCGGACATAGTGACGTCGTGGCAGGTCTGGTTGTTGCGAAAGATGCACAGCTGGGTGAAGATCTGCATTTCGTGCAAAATGCGATCGGAGCCGTGCTTGGTCCGCAAGACTCCTGGTTGTTGCTGCGCGGAATGAAAACACTGGGTGTCCGTATGGAAGAGCATGAGCAAAATGCGCGTACCCTCGCGAAATGGCTCGCAGAACGCAGCGACATCGAACGCGTCATCTACCCTGGTTTGTCCAGCCATCCTGGTCATGAGCTGATTCAAAAGCAAGCTCGCGGCTTCGGCGGTATGATCTCGTTTGACGTTGGCAGTGCAGAGCGAGCCGATCAAGTACTGTCCAAAGTGAAGCTCTACACGCTGGCTGAATCGCTGGGTGCTGTAGAGAGTCTGATCAGTGTTCCTGCACGGATGACGCATGCCTCGATCCCGGTTGAGCGTCGCGCAGAGCTGGGGATTACTGAGGGCTTGATCCGCATTTCTGTCGGTATTGAGGATGTAGAAGACTTGATCGAGGATCTGGAACAAGCACTCTCCTAAGGTTGAGAGAACAGTCCACATGGGGAGGCCGAGAGCATGAGCGTAGAAATCAAGGTTTTTGGGACGGAGCAGTTATGCGCGAGCTGCGTCAATCTGCCGTCTGCCAAGGAAACAGCTGACTGGCTGCATGCAGCGCTCTCCCGTAAATATGGAAGCGACAGCATCCGCATTCTGTACAGTGACTTTCAACAGCCTCAGACAGACGATGACAAAAACTGGGCGGAACGGATTATTGAGGAAGATCTGTGGTATCCACTTGTCGTAATTTCCGGGGAAATTGTCGGAGAGGGCAACCCAAAGCTCAAAGACATTTACGCAAAGCTGGAAAGCATGGG
>JARDZO010000035.1 GCA_029240815.1 Brevibacillus sp. | reverse complement strand
CTGGAGGACTTTCGGGCAAAAAGAAAGTTGGTTCCCAAACAAATTAATAAGTAAATCAGGATAACCAAATACCCTAAGGGACTGGTACTTGGAGACCGGCTACCATCAAGTGCACCACCAGTCATTATGACAAACACGAAAACATAAACTCCTGCGATCCCAAGGAGAATGTTCAAGATGACAGCAGATAGCTTAATCCACAAAGGTATTCACCTCTAATTAGTTGTTACTAATTTGACGCACGTAAATCAAAAATGTTGTCGTAACAAATTGCTCAATGAGAAAACACCGAGACCATTCAGGCTCGGTGTTCAGAGGAAAGATTACAAGTATTAGTGGTGGAAAAGTGAACCCAAGGCATTAAAAATAATTTGAAGATGAAAAATTGTCCCCCAAAATATCTGTTCAAAAAAATTCTCCTCTTATGTGATGGACTTCGGTTTCTATTATAGAAAAACGAAAAATCACTTTGTACTAACTAAAGTTAGGTTTTCAGAGAAAATACCAGCGCTGCAGTACAGCAGGTCAATCTTTTCGCTACTGGGCGTGCAATTGGGCTCATTTATCAAAATTTGTAACAAAAGAAAACGGTAACCCTATTAGCTACCGTTTTCATATGGACCCATTTATCTTACTCGGATAAACACCAAAACATTATCTCTTGATAACACACGTTGGAACTCGTTATCCAAAAGACAACGTGCAGCAGGACCCACACGTCTACCAATCATTAAAAATTGGTTGCATGGTGCGGCACTTCCAATGATGCTAACGTCGCGAATAATTCGCCTCCGTACGCCATTCACTCTGATACGTCTGAATAAGATCACCACTACATCAGTCATATTAATCACCTCGCTTCTCTCTGCATGGTATAGAGAATGCAAATGGGGGAAGCTTGGCAACTGATACGAGCCTATAGTAAATGAAAATGTGCCAATTGATACGGCAATTTACAAGAAAATGTTAGCCCAAATTCAGAATAGCTTAGTAATCATGTTTTTAACAAATTAGTTAGGGAGGAAAGTATGATGGATAATCCCAAGTGGATAGAATTACCCGATATTGATTTCTGCGGCGATGGCTGGCATAGAGCATGGTATATCAACGACATGTGGGACTTGGAAAAGGATGTCGATATGCCGGAACAGGCGGCCGCGGTGCATGAGCTGAAAACATGGCCAGAATACTTTAATGCGGTCATGGACGGCACCAAAAAAGCAGAGATCAGAAAAAATGATCGAGGCTTCAAAGTCAGAGATGCCCTTCTGCTAAGTGGGACCCTGACGTTGATGAGTACACCAGCAGGATTGTGAGACGGGTCGTCACCCACGTATTGCAGGATGAGCGATACCTGCAGCCAGGTCAAGTAATGTTGTCGGTGGCGCTTGTTTAGCACATCTAATTAAAGAATACGGGGGAGTGCAAATTGTACTCTGCAGGTGTAAACGGAGCAGTCATTCTAATTTGGGTCATAGTAGGGTTTGGGGTTGCAGGTGTGGTTGGGCTGGGAGCGCTTGTCTATCATTGGGTTGCTAAACAAAACGTAATTATGATAAAAAAACGGTGCCTTTAAGAAAAAAGAGCATCAGTCCCAAAATCCCAAGTGTGATGAACATAAGTTTATAGTGTTCATAGTACCAAAATACTAGGAAGAAATATAAGAAAGATAAGAGTGTTCCATAGATCCCGATTGCCGCAGCAGTAAAGTAATTGAATTGATAAAAACCATAATTCGGTTTGATCGAAAACCATCTATAAACGCTATATACAATAGTAGCAAGCCAAAACAATATTCCGACGATATATGCCAAGTAAACGTCATCCTTTCATTTTGGTAGTTAATTACTAGAAGATTCCATACAGAAAAATCTTGAAGTAGCCAATAGGCCATAAGACTATTACTGAAATTATTAAGAGCACAAGGACAATACAAAAAACTTTCCTGTTCTGTTTTGTACGGGAAACAATAAGTAAAAAAATGAAATAAAGGAGAGTGCTAGTAATAGCAACAATTTTAGAAAAATAGTACTGGATTTCAGGCATAAATATAGGTGGGTTCAGTGCTATGTAGATCGAATATCCAAGTGCAACAAACCACAATATAGCTCCAATAGCATAAGCCATACGATCACTCTTTCAACTTTACTGTCTCTTTTTATATCGGATTTGAGTGCAAAATAATTACCTCGTGTTTTAGTGTAGTCTTTTAATTTATGTAAGTATTGCTGGACGAGTCAATTTAACAAAAGAGAAATTATGTATTGTACAGTAAGGCTAGATATCTATGGAACTACAAGACACATAGGAGGCATAAAGAATGAAACGAACGACATTTTGGGGACGAGATGAGAACGATGAACGCTTAGTTGAACAAATTATTGAGGGAAAGAAGACAGCTACCTGCACACCTAAACGTTGGTACGACGCTCTTCCAGAGGAAGCGACAGAGGTAGGAGAAATGGTAGAGGTCTTTAGTAAAAAGGGAGATTACATGTGTACAATTGAAATAACAAAAAAATATGAACTTCCATTTGGTCAAATTGATGATGAAACAGTGAGGGGAGAAAACTGTGCATCTTATGAAGAATTTCGTAAGGATCATATATTTTCATGGGAAGATGATCTGAAAAGGGAAGGAGAAGAATTAAATGACTATACAATCATTGTTGTAGAGCACTTTCGACTGATAAAGTAATTAGTAGATTAACAAATTATTTCATTTGTTAAGATGCGGGTGGCTTACAACTTTTCAACTAACGGATTCGATAGCTGAATGCATCCGTGAAAAGGCTGCTGATATGACCGGCAGCCTTTCGCTTACCTAACGGGGAGGATCGTTTAATAAAATGATGAGTTGGGACTCCGATGTGAAGTTGTATCTAGTTGGGTTATTGTACCAGAATGGAATAAGCTTTTCCGAACTCCCTTTTCATCATAGGTATAATGGGTATAGACAACCATCCTATCAAAATCAACAACTTGGCTTACCGTCTAGACTTCTTCCAACCAATACATAAAGTAAACACGAGGAGATATCTCAACGTAATTAAATGTATAGTAACCTTTGAATCCTGTATGTGGTCCGGCAATCCCTTCATCATGCCGATGAGTAGGGTCAAAGAAATGAATGATAAATACATTGCCATCTTCAGATGTAAATGAAGCAAATGTGGCTCGATAGCGTAATAACAACAAGAACGAGGCTGCCAAAGTTGCAATCTTTTCTCAACTAACGGGCTGGACGGTTTAAACAACTCGTTTCCATACTTACTATAGGAACAAAATGAAATATTATTAAGGTTAGTCATATTCGAAACGGAGTAGATAGGTATGGATGTACAATATATTATTTCTGAGATCACCGATGGTCTTAAGCAAATTGACGGTGTGCATGCTCTGGTTCTAGGTGGTTCAAGGGCTAGAGGGACTGAAAATCCCAACTCCGATATTGATATCGGAATCTATTATAATGCCAACAATGGGTTAGACATTGCCCATCTTAGTCGGGTTGCCTCTATCTTGGATGACGATAATAGAGACAACTTACTAACAGAAATCGGTGGCTGGGGACCATGGATAAATGGCGGTGGCTGGCTAAAAGTGAATCAAAAACCGGTTGATTTTTTATTTCGTGATCTTAATAAAGTGTCAAAAATAATTGATCAATGCCTCATGGGGGAGATCACAATCGACTATCAACCGGGGCATCCTCATGGATTTATCAACTCGATATATTTAGCTGAAATATCGTTGTGTAAGGTGTTATGGGATCCATCAGGTATTATTGGAGAAATGAAGTCCAGAACAAATCCGTATCCGCACGTTTTGCAAAAAGCAATCATCCGAAAATTTTTATGGGAAGCAAATTTCTCCCTTGAGATTGGACTAAAAGGTATCTATAAAAAAGACTTATCCTACATTGCTGGATGTTGTTTTAGATCAGTCTCATGCTTAAATCAGGTTTTGTTTGCACTTAACGAAACTTACTGGATGAATGAAAAAGGCGCTGTTGCCATTGCCGATTCATTTAGCATGGTGCCAAGCAAATACTCCTATCAGATAAATAACATATTGACCTTAGTCACAGAAGATCAAGCCAGTTTGGAGAAGGCACTACGCATGTTAAGTGATCTGATTCATGAAACAGAGAATCTAGTAAAAGAGAAAGGTCTGTTGAATTAAACGCTGCAACCACTGAATTTAACGGTTATGTTTCGATAGTGAACTGAACTGATTAGGATTGCTTATAACCCAAGTGAATCAGAAACAGCAAATGAATTAGATGAGGTAGCAAAAGAATTATTGAAAAAGAGTTGTTAGTTATTCAACTAACGGGAATGGTTCAAATTCACGTTTTTATCATTTACAGCTGTCCAATCAACAAAAATTTATCCAGATTGGCACCGATGGTGGTTATTTACCACAACCTGCAGAACTTTCCTCCCTTATGCTTGCGCCGGCAGAACGAGCAGATATCCTGATTGATTTCTCTACGCAAGAAGTTGCCGCCTGTTCTTAACAACATTCCGCAATTAGCACCAACAAAAACGAGAACGTTGACTTTATTCGAACTGAAGGGTCCTACTGGATCTTTGGGACTCACGTTAGATGGCCAATTCTGGCGAAATCCCGTATCTGAGCAGCCTCAGGCAGGAATGACAGAAGATTCGCAAGTTGCAAACCTTACCACTGACACTCATCCCATCCATCTTCATCTCGTTCAATTCCTGCTCGTGAGCCGCCAGAAATTCCGATCTGCCGACTACCTAAGAGACTGGTAGAAACTCAATCAAACGACACCTCCAGGAACCCCACCTTGTTTTGCTAAGCCCAAGGTATTGCCGATTGACCCCTATTTGCAAGGTCAGACAATTGCACCTCCACCCAATGAGAGAGGCTGGAAGGATACCATACTAATGAAGCCTGGAGAGGTAACGAAGATAAGAGTTCGCTTCACATCCCAGGATGGCAGTCCCTATCCATTCGATCCTAGCCTTGGGCCTGGATATGTATGGCATTGTCATATGCTTCAACATGAGGATAATGAAATGATGAGACCGTTAAAGGTATTGCTCAACTAACAGCTCTGTCTAGCAAAGAAGAGTGTTTGGAACGGTTTTTATTTCACATAAGAGAATTTTAATATTCATTTATTTTCTCTACTTTCCGATACCTCCACTATAAGCTTATTCAACTATGGGATAACATGGAGGGATTCATCGTGAAAAGACTTCTATCAACCAGTCTTGTTTTGGCAATCTTGACAAGTGTGCCGGTGGGAATTGTACAAGCTGAGAAACCGGTGAAAGAAGAAGGAAAAGGCAAAGGCGGGGAAGGCAAAGGGGAAAGAAACGATCACGACGATGATGACGATGATGATGCTGACGACGATGCTGACGACGATGCTGACGACGATAATGAAGATGGCGATGATGATCACGACGAGGATGTCGATGACGACGATGATCTCGACGACGACAATGGACATGGCAAGGGCAAAGACAAGAATGGCAAGGGCAACGATAAAAAGGAAGATCCAGCTACTCAACCGAATTCAGGCACGGATGGTAACCCTACTTCGGATTCTCAGCAACTGAACCACAAGGAAGCCATCAAAGAGGCTGTCAAAACGAAAAAAGAAATCATCGAGCTTCGCCAGCAGTTAAAGCATGCGACTGAGGTTACAGAAGAATTGAAAGCCAAATACGAAGAACTAGCCGAGCAGCTGGAGGGGCAAACAGAGCTGCTGCAAGCATTGGAAGTTCAGAAGGAGCTGCTCGATCGTTTTTACAAGCCAGGGGATACAGAGCTATACCAAAAACTGGGCGAACTCTATGAAAAAGCTGGGGATCAATCGCTAAAAACGTATATCAACGGGACAGAAGTAGAAATGGATGTTACTCCTTTTATTGAAAAAGGACGCACACTGGTCCCAGTCCGTGCAATCAGTGCTTCGCTGAAAGCGGACGTGAACTGGAACGGGGAGAATCGTACAGTGGAAGTCGTGCGAGGAGAAACCAAGATCACGCTTTATCTGGATTCGAGCGAAGCCGACGTGAACGGTAACAAGGTAAAGCTGGAGACGGCACCCGTGATGAAGAATGGCCGCGTCTTTTTGCCGTTACGCTTTATCGGTGAACAGCTGAATGCAAAAGTCGGTTACCAGCAGGAAGGGGACCTCATTATTATCGAGGATAGTCAGCAAGAAGAGACTTCGAGCGGCGGAGCTCCAGAGGAACAACCAACAGAACTGCCTACGAATAATACCGAACCGACAACTCCTTAGTTCTTGTCCAAGCAAAAAAGAGAGAGCTTGTAGATACAGGCTCTCTTTTTTGCTTGAAAGAATGGGTAACGATGGGGAGAGCTTTGTCCTATCCACCAAAGTAATCGGCTAATCCCTTCACGATCGCATCCGTCGAGCGCTGCTGATAATCAGCTGTTCTTACGAGGGCTTCATCCTTGGCATCTGTCAAAAAGCCGAGCTCGAGGAGTACAGATGGTTGGTCGTTTTCCCGTAGTACGTGGTAGTCGCCAAAGGAAATGCCATTGCTTTTGGTTCCGTACACTTGATCGAGCCGTGCTTCAATAGCATGGGCCAACTGCTTGTCTTTTTGATCGGAATAGAAAAACGTCAAGGTACCGTTTACATTTTTCGGCGAAGAATTGTAATGGATGCTGATGAACGCGTCGGCATCCTTGGCTTCGCTGACCTCCACCCGATCGTGCAAGGCTGGATTTTCATCAGCTCCAGTCCGTGTCATGACCACGACGGCTCCTTTTTGCCGGAGCTTTGCTGCCAGCTTGGAGGCGGTTTGGAGGTTGACCGTTTTTTCCAGTGTTCCGAATTTCGTTCCAATTGCCCCGACATCACTCCCGCCGTGCCCGGCATCGATGACGATGACCTTTCCTTTCAAGCCAGGCTTTCCTGCCGATTTAGAGCCCGTGGCTTGTCCAGGAGAAGAGATCGAGCCTGTCTTTTGTTGCTTCCCAATATAATCGCCAGACACCCATCCGGTTTCTCCAGAGGATGTTCGAATTTGCAGCCAGTCACTTTGCTGTCCGATGATATCGACAGATGTATTCATAGGAAGTACTCTTATAATTCCTTGGTCCAATCCAGGTCCTTTTCGCATGCGCAAGGCATCTGCTTGAACGGTACCAATCGATTTGCCGCTGGTAGCCCCCTGCTTACTGGAAGGGGAAGCAGCCTTAGATACGGGTGTGGAACTGTTCGTCTGTTTTAAATAATGGCCGGCGACCCAACCGGACATCTTGCCCGAGCTGATTTTGGCCCATCCGTACGACTCACCGGCTACGGAAACAATGGTCCCATAGGAAAGTAACCCTACAATGCGTGACTGTTGGGCAGGCTCGCTGCGCACGTTTAACGACGTAGCCAATACGACGGCATTGTCTGCTGAAACGGCGTGGGCTTGCTCTGAGTAGGGGATAGAGGTGGATAGCAGCATGGCGACGATGATGGCTGCTTTGCGAGTAATCTTCTTCTTCATGGCTTCTCCTCATGAGTCAGTGGTTATCGTGTTGCTGATCATTATAGGAAACCTGGTCTGATTCTAGTAGGGTATTTTTTCCTGAATTTTGTTTAGGTCTAATAGGGGAAGAAACTGGAATTTTTTTCGTTGACATGATTTCGGGCACCAGCTAGTATAGTTGTTAACAGAATAGATGGAATTAACAGAAAATACATCTTGCGCACACTCTTGACGTGCGCATTTAAAAACTGTGAATATCAGAACGCAGTTTTACAATGTAAAACAATTGGGGGTGATTCATCAAAGTTGGCTCCTTTTTTACTAGCAATTGTGACAACGCTTTCAGGTTTAAGGCTGCAATTGCTTTTTTTTTACGTATCATTATAGAACTGAGTTTTATAATGTAAAACAAAAATGCCCTATCTCACCCACAAGAGGAGGATTTCCCATGAGTACACCGTCGGTGCCGCAGAAAGAGAGTCTTCCGTTGGAAACGAAGAAGAACTTTCGCTGGACAGTGGTCATTTGGCTTTTGATTGGAGGGATCATCAATTATTTGGACCGTGCCAACCTTTCCATCGCAGCCCCGGAAATGATGAGAGAACTGGGGCTCAGCAAGACGGACATCGGTCTGTTGGGCACCGTTTTTTCCTGGTCTTACGCACTGATGCAGCTGCCATCGGGATGGCTGATTGACCGATTTGGCGCAAAGAAAGTGTACTCCGTTGCTGTCATTTGGTGGAGCCTTGCCACGTTCATGACGGGGGCTGTCAACAAGATGTCCTCCTTTATCGCGGTGAGAATGCTGCTAGGCATCGGCGAGGCTCCATGCTTTCCGACAGCAGCCAAAATCACCTCGAGCTGGTTTCCGAAAAAGGAGCGAGGATTGGCGACAGGGTTTTGGGATTCTTCATCCAAATGGGGACCTGCGATTGCTCCTCCCATTCTTGTTCTGATCCTGATCAGCTTTGGGTGGCGGGCGTTGTTTTACATCACCGGCGTGATCGGGATCGTGTTCGCTATCTTTTTCATCGTGTTCTATCGCAATCCGGAAAACAGCCGCAAGCTGTCTGACGAGGAGCGGGCGTACATCCAAGATGACGGGGCCGGGACTGAGCAAGGCTTGCAGCAAACGAACATCAAGTGGCGAACGCTGTTTACGTACCGCAGCGTGTGGGGCATGATCCTCGGCTTTTTCTGTACGATCTGGATTTGGAACATCTTCCTCATTTTCCTCCCGCTCTATCTGGTCGAAGTCCATCACATCTCGATGGCCCAGCTCGGTATTTATGCGAGCATTCCGTGGATCGGCGGTATCTTCGGTAATATCTGTGGCGGATACATCACGAAAAAGATGGTGGATAAGGGGATCAGCACTCCGATCAATGCCAAGCGACTTCTTATCAGTATTTGTGCAATCGGCGCAGCCATCGTCGTCATCCTCATCCCGTTTGTACAAGGAATTGTGGCAACGCTTACACTTCTTACCCTCGCGCTTGCCTTTATATCCGCGATCACCGGAAGTGCATGGGCCTTGGCAGGAGATGTGGCTCCCCCCGCACTGGTCGCTTCCGTGAGCTCGATTCAGAACTTCGGCGGTTATTTTGGCGGGGCTTTCTCACCGGTAGTGGCTGGAATCATCGTAGATACGACAGGCTCCTACCTGCTGGCTTTCGTCTCCGGAGGTATCATCGCTGGGTGCGCAGCCCTCTGTTATTGGTTCATCGTAAAAAATCCTATCGAAGAAGCAAACGTGTATTCACCGCCAGGAGGTTGGACATGAAACCATACGTCTACATCGCCAACACAATCCCAATGGAAGTGGAGGCTTATCTCGCAGAGCATTTTGACTATCGGAAGTGGGAGGGAGAAGAACCGATCCCTCGAGTACGCTTGCTAGAAGAGGTAGCCCGCGCAGAAGGCTTGCTGACAGTAGGTGGAAATATCGATGGGGAACTGCTTGACCACGCCCCTCGCCTGAAGGTGGTCAGCAACATGTCGGTTGGGTACAACAACATGGATTGCCAGGCGCTCAAGGCACGCCGCGTGATGGGTACAAACACGCCGTATGTTCTCGACGAGACGGTTGCCGACCTCGCCTTTGCCCTGATCCTGTCTGCTGCTCGCAGAGTGCCTGAGCTGGATCGGCACGTCAAGGAAGGCAAATGGGAAAAAGGAAGTGACAGTCTCTTCTTCGGAGTAGATGTGCATCACAAGACACTGGGGATCATCGGGATGGGAAGGATCGGCGAAGCAATAGCTAGACGAGGCAAGTACGGCTTTGGCATGGATGTACTCTATTACAACCGGAGTCGCAAGCCGGAAACGGAAGAGAACCTGGGAGTATCCTACTGCTCTTTGGAGGATCTTTTGAGGAAATCTGACTTTGTCGTCCTGATGATTCCGCTCACCGACCAGACGACTCACTTTATGGGCCGTGAGCAGTTTGCCCAGATGAAAGAAACGGCGATCTTTATCAACACATCTCGTGGGAAGACGGTGGACGAAGAGGCATTGGTCGCGGCGCTGCGGGAAGGAAGCATTTGGGGGGCTGGTCTCGATGTGTTTGCCGAGGAGCCGGTCTCCCCCGACAATCCTTTGCTCTCCATGCCGCGAGTGGTGACCTTGCCGCATATCGGATCAGCGACGAGACAGACGAGGTTCGACATGGCGATGAGGGCAGCACAAAATCTGGTAGCCGCCGTTCATGGAAAGGAGCCTCCCGACCTGATCCCTGAGCTGAAAAGCTGAGCCCACAGGAAAAGAAATAAAAGATGCTAATAGATTGGAGGCATGCATGGTGAAGAAAAGTCTAGCGATCCTTTCAACTTTAGTGCTCGCGGCCACTGTTTTCCTTTCAGGCTGCGCAGGGGGAAACAGTAGCGGCAGCACGCCGTCCAATGCAGGCAGCACAAAAGCAGCAGGCAAGCCCCATGTCCTGAAGGTAGCGAACTACTTCGCGACAGACCATCCGCAAAACGTCGCTCTGCGGGAAAAGTTCAAAAAGATGGTGGAAGAAAAATCAGGCGGTTCTCTGCAGGTGCAGATCTATGACAACAGCAAACTGGGAGCCGAAAAGGAATTTTACGACGGGGTGCGCAACGGAACCATCGAAATGGGGATTCCCGGACTGATCATGCAGGCTGACGTTCCCAAGATGGCTGTAGGCGAGTGGCCGTTTTTGTTCAAGGATTTTGCGCACGCCAAAAAAGTGTTGGAAGGACCGATCGGCAAAGAGATGACCGACGAGATGGAGAGTAAGCATGGCGTACATGCGCTGGCCTGGAGCGCCAATGGCTTTCGGATGTTTTCGAGTAACCAGACAATCGCGAGTCTCGAAGATTTCAAAGGCATGCGTATCCGGATGCCAAATATCCCGAACTATATCAAGCTGGGGCAATTGCTAGGGGCAAACATCACACCGATGCCGATCTCGGAAGTATTCACGGCACTGGAGCAAAAAGTGGTCGATGGTCAGGACAATCCGATTGCCACGCTAAAGGCTTCGGCTTGGTATGAAGTCCAATCCGACGTGCTCGAATCCAAGCATATGTTTAGTCCCAATCTTTACATCATCAATGGCAAGCTATGGAGCCAGCTTAGTGCCGACCAACAAAAAATCCTCGAGGAAGCGGCGAAGGTAGCAGCCGACTACGAATGGGAGTTACTAGAAAAGAGCTACGAGGATGACAAGAAGTTTCTCACAGAGAAAGGAATCAAGTTTACCGTACCAGACGAGTCGTTCCAGCAAGCGATGGAGACGGCGGCTCTACCACTCTATGAAGAAATCTATCAAACGTATCCGTGGGCGAAGGAAATGGTAGAGAAGATCAAAGCGGAGGCTAAATAAAGAGGAGGTGAAGACGGTGGGGAAAATAGCAAAGGTTCTCAATTTGTCGCTAAACGGAATCATGGCCTTTTCACTGGCATTCATGGCCATTCTTGTTTTTGGCAATGTAGTCTTGCGGTATTTGTTTAATTCGGGAATTACCTGGTCAGAAGAAATGTCGCGTTTTCTGTTTGTCTGGTTGATCTTCCTGGGAGCGATCGGAGCATTAAAGGATAACGAGCATCTTGGGGTAGACATGTTGATCAAGAGATTATCGCCCTTACTGAAAAAAATTGTGTTTGTGCTAACCAATGGACTCGTCCTGTATGTACTTTGGCTGGTAATGGATGGCAGTTGGAAAATGACGTTGATCAACCTGGATAGCAAGGCTCCGGCGACAGGTTTGCCGCTAGGCTATGTGTACGGCATCGGGATTTTCATGAGTGCCAGTATGGCTCTCTTGATCGTGTCCAACCTGTATCGTGTCCTGTTCGGCAAGGAATCGATCGACGAGTTCATTCGCGTGAAGGAATCCGAGGAGGAAATGCTGATTCCGGCTCATCAACAACAAATGGCGCAGGGTGGTGGGAGGTAGATGACGTTAGGGATATTTGTAGGCTCTCTGCTGGGGGTCATGGCACTCGGTATGCCCATTGCATTTGCCCTGCTTTTCAGCGGCGTGGCCTTGATGCTGTACATGGACATTTTTGACAGTCAGATCATCGCGCAAAATCTGATCAGCGGGGCGGACAACTTCCCGCTGATGGCGATCCCTTTTTTCATCCTAGCAGGGGAATTGATGAATGCAGGTGGGATATCCAAGCGAATTATCGCGTTTGCTTTGGCGCTCGTCGGTCACATACGCGGCGGTCTGGGGTATGTAGCGATTCTCGGGAGCATCTTGTTTGCCGGGCTCTCCGGATCTGCTGTGGCTGATACCGCTGCGCTCGGAGCGATTTTGATCCCGATGATGGTAAAAGCAGGCTACGACCGGAATCGTTCTACCGGCTTGATTGCGGCAGGAGGAATTATCGCACCCATCATACCACCTAGCATTCCGATGATCATTTTCGGTGTTACCAGTGGTGTTTCGATTACCAAGCTGTTTATGGCTGGCATCGTACCAGGTCTCTTAATCGGTGTCGGATTAATGGTCACATGGGCGATCATTACTCGAAAAGGAGACTATGAAGCTTATCCGCGCAAGTCGCTGAAAGAGATTATGGCTGCGACGAAGGGCGCCATCTGGGCCCTGCTATTGCCAGTCATCATCATTGCCGGTCTTCGCGGAGGGGTATTCACTCCGACGGAAGCTGCGGTGGTAGCTGCGTTTTATGCATTATTCGTAGGAGTAGCGGTCTATCGGGAATTGCGGATCAACCAGCTTTATCACATTCTTGTCGCTTCAGCCAAGACCACCAGCGTCGTCATGTTTCTCGCCGCTGCTGCGATGGTATCTGCGTGGTTGATTACGGTGGCAAACATTCCGGAACAGCTGACGGATCTGTTAGGGCCACTCGTGGAAAATCCGCTGCTGCTGCTGATTGTGATCAATGCGATCGTCCTGTTGGTAGGTACCGCGATGGACTTGACCCCGACCATTTTGATTATGACACCTGTTCTGATGCCGATTATCGAGAAGGCCGGTATCGATCCGATCTACTTTGGGGTTTTGTTTATCCTGAACAACTGCATCGGCTTGCTGACACCTCCCGTAGGTACCGTGCTCAACGTTGCGTGTGGCGTTGGGAAAATTGGGATGGAGGATATCATGAAAGGGATATGGCCGTTCCTGCTGGTGGAAGTCGTCGTTCTGATCCTGCTGATCTTTTTCCCATGGATCGTGACAGTACCACTCGAATGGCTGACGTAAGGAGGAGATTGCATGAACAAGAAATGGAGAGTCGTCGTGACGGATTGGGAGTACACCGATCTGCGGTATGAAGAGGAGGTGCTGGAAAGCGAGCGAATCACGCTGGTTCCTGCGCAATGTCGCACCGAAGAAGAGGTCATCGCCGCTTGTCGAGATGCGGACGCTGTGATCAACCAGTACGCGCCGCTCAGTCGGAAGGTCATCGAGAATCTGGAGAATTGCCAGGTGATTACCCGCTATGGGGTAGGAGTCAATACGGTAGACTTGCAGGCGGCTACGGAAAAAGGCATCTGTGTGGCGAATGTGCCGGATTACTGCATGGACGAAGTGGCTGACCATGCGCTTGCTCTCCTGCTCGGCTGGACGCGTAAAATTGTCGTCGCTCATCAAGCCGTTCAAAACGGGATCTGGGATTTCAAGGTGACGCAGCCCATTACGAGAATGCGGGGCAGGACGCTCGGGCTGGTCGGATTCGGGAAGATTCCCCAATCGCTGGCCCAAAAGGTGAAACCGCTCGGATTAAACGTGATTGCTCATGATCCATACGTTTCGCTAGCGGTGGCGGCTGCGATGGGAGTAAGGCTTGTCACACTCGAAGAGCTCTGCACGGAAGCGGATATCGTCTCCGTCCATGCTCCTCTGACCAGCTCGACACAGGGAATGATCAGCACAGGGCAGTTTGCAGCGATGAAAAAAGAAGCGATCATCATCAATACCTCGCGTGGACCGGTCATTGACGAGCTGGCCCTGACCTGCGCCCTACAGACCGGGAAGATCGCTGGAGCTGCACTGGATGTGGTCGAGAATGAGCCAATCCCGTCAGACAGTCCGCTGCTCGCGATGAACAACGTCATTCTCACCCCCCATGTGGCATGGTACTCCGAAGAAGCGGCTGCAGAGATGAGATCAAAGGCAGCGATGGGCGTTGTCGATGTCCTGCTGCACGGAGAATATCCCAACTATTTGGTCAACAAGGAAGTAAAGGATCGCGTTCATCTGAAGGAAAGCCTTTCCACAGAGCGCTATGCAGCGCTTGTGTAGGCAATAAGGGTCAAAGAAAAGAGGGGGAGCTGTTATGAAAAAGTGGGTACGAAATTGGGTCATCGGCAGTACGATTCCAGCACTGTTGCTCTTGGCAGGCTGCGGTGGAGGTGGGGGAAGTGCTGCGACCTCTACACCACCCGCAGCGGCAACAGGCATCCAGGAGAGGACCATCAAGGCGGGTATCGGTCTGAATGAAGATCACCCGGAAGGACAGGGACTGAAGAAGTTCGCCGAGATCGTCAGCGAAAAGAGCGGCGGAAAAATGAAAGTAACGCCCTACTATGCCGCACAGCTCGGAGACGACAAAAAAATGACAGAAGCGCTGCAAGCCGGCATGCAGGAAATCACGATCCCGTCCACGTCGCCGCTGGTAGGCGATATCAAGGAATACGCCATGTTTGACTTCCCTTTTGTATTTAATGAAGAAAAAGAAGCGCATGCCGTATTGGACGGACCTCTCGGCCAAAAGCTGCTGGAGAAACTGCCTGCCCACAATCTGATCGGCCTCGGCTATTGGGAAAACGGGTTCCGCAATTTGACGAACAGCAAGCATCCTGTGACAAAAGCGGAGGATTTCAAAGGTCTCAAAATTCGCACGATGCAAAACCAGGTCCACCTCGAAGCCTTTCAGGCATTGGGTGCCAACCCTTCTCCTATGGCCTTCTCGGAAGTGTTCAGCGCCCTGGAGAGCCACACGGTCGACGGTCAGGAGAACCCGCTCGCCACGATCAAATCGAACAAATACAACGAAGTGCAGGACTACCTCAGCGTCACGAAGCACGTCTATACACCGTTCGTTTTCCTCGTCAGCAAAAAGTTTTGGGATAAACTTTCCGTCGAGGAGCAGCAGATTTTGCGTGATTCTGCTGCGGAAGCTGGGAAGTACCAACGTGAGCTGAACAAGACCGAAAATCAAAAAGCGCAGGATGAGTTGAAAGCCGCTGGCATGCAGGTCAATGAGGTGTCTGCAGAAGAAAAGGTACGCATGCAGGAGATCATCAAGCCAGTGATCGACAAGTTCGCAAAGGAAATCGGCGAAGATCTCGTCAAGGAGATGTATGACGAGGTAGCCAAGGTGCGCAAGTAAAGGGGGAGACGACATGCAGGTGATCGAGGAGCTGCTTCGCAGTATTCAGATCCCGCGGATGTCCAAGGTGAGACAGCATTTTCACGCGCCTGAATTGCCTGATGTGGCAGCGGCTGTTCGTCAGGCGATTAGCGAATCTGGCGTGCTCTCACGCATCGCACCAGGAGACCGTGTGGCCATCGCAGTAGGAAGCCGAGGCGTAGCCGAGATTCCTGTCATCTCGCGAGAAGTGGTCCGAATGGTGAAAGCAGCTGGCGGCCAGCCTTTCATCGTACCTGCGATGGGTAGCCACGGGGGCGCAACAGCAGAAGGGCAAAAGGAAGTGCTGGAATCCCTAGGGGTCACCGAATCTTTCGTAGAAGCACCGATCCACTCCACGATGGAAGTGGTCGAGGTGGGCAGACTGCCGAACGGCCTGCCCATCTATATGGACCATTACGCCTACCATGCGGATAAAGTCATCGTCATCAACCGGATCAAGCCTCATACCGCATTTCGCGGACCTGTCGAGAGCGGTCTGATGAAAATGATCACGATCGGTCTCGGCAAGCAGCGGGGAGCGGAGGCGGCGCATGCTTACAGCTTCAAGTACATGGCAGAGCACGTACAGAAGATGGCGAAAGTGATGATTGAGCGTACGCCGATCATCTTTGGAGTGGGGACGATAGAAAATGCGTTTGATCGCCCGACCAAGGCGGTCGCCATCCCTGCTGAATGTCTGGCAGAAGAAGAGCCAAAGCTGCTGCTCGAAGCGAAAGCACTGATGCCGAAGATCCTGTTTGATCCACTCGATGTACTGGTAGTCGATGAGATTGGAAAAGACATTTCAGGTGACGGGATGGACCCGAATATCACGGGTCGCTTTGCTACACCGTACGCCAACGGCGGAGTGGATGCTGCGAGGACGGTCGTGCTCGGCTTGACCGAAAAAACCCACGGCAACGCAAACGGGATCGGGTTGGCTGACATTACCACGAGACAGGTTTTTGAAGAAATCGACTGGGTAAAAGGGTACGCGAATGCTTTGACCAGCACCGTGGTAGGCACCGTCAAGCTGCCGATGTTTCTGGATACGGGAGACTTGGCTGTAAAAGCTGCGATCAAAACGTGCAATGCCTTTGATTTGAACCGTGTGCGGCTCGTACGCATCGAAAATACGCTGCATGTGCGAGACATCTGGATTTCGGAGAGCATGCTGCCTGAGGCAAGAAATCGGGAAGATGTCGAAGTGCTGACTGAACCGATGACCATGAGTTTTTCCCATATGAGCGAAAAAAGCGGGTGAGAGGATGAAAATAACAGCTTTCAAGCTGTACAGGGTAAAGCCGCGGTGGCTGTTCCTGAAAGTGGAGACAGATGAAGGGATCGCGGGTTGGGGCGAACCGATCGTGGAGGGAAGAGCAGGCACTGTGGAAGCGTGCGTCCGCGAGCTTAGCGAATACTTGATCGGCAAATCTCCACTGACGATCGAGGATCACTGGCAGACGTTGTACCGGGGAGGCTTTTACCGCGGCGGCCCCATTCTGACGAGTGCATTGTCGGGAATCGAGCAGGCACTTTGGGACATTGCCGGAAAATACTTCAACCTCCCTGTCTGGCAAATGCTCGGAGGAGCGGCCCGCGAGAAGATACGTGTCTACTCGTGGATCGGTGGCGATCGTCCCAGCGACGTAGTGGCTGCTGCCAGGGAAAAAGTAGCTGCGGGCTATACGGCAATCAAAATGAATGCCACCGAGGAGCTGAACTACATCGATACGCACTCCAAGGTGGAGGCGGTGGTCGACCGAGTCGCAGCGATACGTGAGGCGGTCGGCAAGGATGTGGGGATCGGCATCGACTTCCACGGACGCGTGCACAAGGCCATGGCGAAGCAACTGGCCAAAGAGCTGGACCCTTACCGTCCCATGTTTTTGGAGGAGCCGGTACTGCCGGAAAACAACGAGGCTCTGCGAGAAATTGCCCGTTATACAACTGCGCCGATCGCGACTGGCGAACGACAGTACACGCGATGGGGATTCAAGCAGCTGTTGATCGACGGCTATGTGGACATCATCCAGCCTGATTTGTCCCACGCAGGAGGTATTCTGGAAGTAAAGAAGATCGCGGCGATGGCGGAAGCGTTTGACGTGGCGGTAGCCCCGCATTGTCCGCTTGGTCCGATCGCTCTAGCGGCATCTTTGCAGGTCGATGCCTGCACGCCCAACGCGATCTTGCAGGAGCAGAGCTTGGGCATCCACTACAACCGGGGAAGCGATTTGCTGGATTACCTCGTAGATCCATCCGTGTTTGCCTATCAGGATGGTCATGTCGCCATTCCGTCTCGTCCGGGTCTTGGGATCGAGATCGACCAGGAAAAGGTGGAGCAGGCTGCGGCGGAGGGTCATAACTGGAAGAATCCAGTATGGCGCTACGAAGATGGCAGCGTGGCCGAGTGGTAGGAACCGATTCTGTTTAGAGAAGGAGATAGCTTCCCATGTCCAATCGTTTTCCGACTATCCATAATCGGGTCAACCCGTATCGTGACAATGTTCAGGGAAAAGCGAATGAACCGATTTGTGTAGCAGGTCTACTCGATCGTTCGAAACAAATACTCGGCTCTTCTTATGAGGGCGCTGCTCCTGACTGGACGCTGGAGGAAATCTACAGTCGTCTGGAGGAAAATGCGCCTCGCATCGCCATTATCGGTGGCTCGCCAGACCATCCGGCACACATCATGGACTTCCAGACTTCCAGTCGTGCGGCAATACGCATCTGGCAAAACGGCGGTGTGCCGTTCTACTTCTCCACTCCAGTCATGTGCGATGGAACAGCGCAGAGCAATCAAGGCATGAGCTACTCCCTGCAGAGCCGCAATGCCGTCGCGCAGATGGTCGTCAACCAGCTCGAATCGCACAGCTACCACGGTGCATTCGTCATTCAGGGCTGCGACAAGCAGCCGCTCGGAGTGGTCAGCGCGTTGGCCCATCTGGACCGGATTCGTCAATACCGGGGAGAAGCTCCGTTCTTCGCCACTTTTGCCCCGGCACATGTCCTGCAAGGAGGGACGATCCCCGCAGAGCTCGTGTCCGAACTGGAGCAGGTGGCAAAAGCGGCGGAAACCAACGGAGCACCAGACATAGCCGACGATTTACGGGATGCGATGGCGTACATCTTGCAATGCTCCTCCAATACAGCATTTCAAGGCGTGCTGGAACGCGCGGTGGATCGAGGCATCATCAGCAAAGCGGCACACAAAGAGTATGAACAGCGTCTGGCCGTCGCTACGTGTGACGGAAAAGGCGGCGTGTGCGCATTCAACGGTACGGGAAACAGCTCTCGTCATCTCGTTGCCGGTCTCGGATTGGTCCATCCCGCCGTTGAGCTGCTGACGTCACCTCCCACACAGGAACAGGTGAACCAGGCCATTGACAGTCTGGCCGGGATGATCAATGAACCAGCCTTTGGAGCAGCCAACGTGATGGCGACGAACATCAGAAATGCGATCCGCATCCACAGTGCGTCCGGCGGTTCGACCAACCTGATGATGCACATGGTTGCAGCCATGTTGTACGGCGGGTACCGATTCAGCTTGTGGGAGCTGGACCGCATTCATCATGCTCATCCGATTCCCGATCTCTTTGATTACAGCCTGACACAGGGGCGCGATATTTTCGCCCTCGCGATACAGTGCTGCAGCGGCAACAGCCGGGGGATGGAGACGTTGTTTTACGAGCTGTTGCAAAATGGTGTGCCAATGGATGCAGATGCGCCGACTGTGACAGGGACTACCTGGGGGGAGAGACTGGCAAATCAGGAACGACTGTCCGCTGCACATGTGAAAGAGAATCCGATCATTCTATCGTCTCCACGCCGTCCATTCAGCGGAGTGGATGTGCTGACCGGAAATTTCTTTGAAAGTGCTGTCGTGAAAATAAGCGGGATGACATCGAAACAGCTCGATGAATTCGATAAGAAAGCAGCGTTTGTTCTCTACTACGAAAACGAGGACGACGCCAATCGTAGCTTGCTAGACTCTCAATTGCTGGAGAAGTTGAAAGAGAGCAGGAGCTTTGCGCAGGAAAACCTGCTGGCGGTACTCAGACAAAATGTGCTCGAACTCGATGAGGACTGGAACGATCTCGATTACGATACGCTGTTTGAGCGCATGGTGGAGCATGGCGTTTTGAAAATCTCAGTCGTCATCTCTGGGCAGGGACCTGTAGCTTTTGGAATGCCAGAAATGTTCACGCCGATGCAGCATATCAACGCCAATCGCAATTTGAAACGACTGGCTACGCTCATCAGCGATGGCCGTTACTCCGGCGTGACGTATGGTGCCGCTATTGGCCATATGACGCCAGAAGCGTCCGAAGGCGGAGGGATCTTGTATCTGCAAACGGGAGATCTGCTGTATCTCGATCTGCGCGAAAGGCAGATTCAATTTCTAGATGAAGCAGAGCTTCGTCGTGGCAACATCGTCTTTTCCTTTTCTGCGATCCAATCGGCACGAGCGGAGTTGGCTGCGAAGCGGCTGTCGGCCATCCGTACTCGCCAAAAGCAGGTGGCAGCGAGCAACCGCATGACGGGACATACGGATGCGGCGAACGGCGTCGTTCCCCTCCAGGTATGGGAGGAAGCAGAGCTTGATTATCAGGTAGATGTTACCTTTTTAGAACAGTCCAAACAGAGGGGGAAAGTGCTTTGAAACAAACACGAGAGATGATTGAGCAACTGGGCTTTCCGGCAAGCGACTGCCACGATCTCCCCAGTTCGACCAAAAGATTCCCGGATGGTGCACAGTATCGCGTCGAAATCCCCAGTGTGGAAGGGCCTGCTTCTTTTGAGGCAGTAGTGGAGGCGTGCAACACGTACGGCGTGACGATTCACCGCATCTCGCAAGGAAGCGGGATTATGCTCTTGACCGACGATGAGCTGGAACAGATGGCTGCGATCGGTCATCGTGAAAATCTCGAAGTGAGTCTTTTCGTTGGTCCGCGCGGGACGTGGGATATTACGCCGATGTCATGGGCCAGCGCGGGAAAAATCGCCGGAATGCGCTCGCAAGGCATGGATCAGCTCGTCTATGCGATCGAAGACGTCAAGCGTGCTTGCCAAATGGGAATCCGCAGCATCCTAGTCGCAGACGAAGGATTGCTTTGGCTGGTAAACGAGTTCAAGAAAACGGGAGAGCTCCCCGATGATCTGATCGTGAAGGTATCCGTGCAAATGGCGCAGGCGAACCCCGTTTCCATTCGCTTGATCGAACAGATCGGCGCAGGTACGTACAATGTCCCGACAGATCTTACGCTGGCACGCTTGGCTGCAATTCGGCAAGCAGTCGATATGCCGATCGATATTTATGTGGAGGCGCCGGACGACATCGGCGGGTTTATCCGCCATTACGAAATACCGGAAATCATCAGGGTCGCGGCTCCGGTGTACATCAAGTTTGGCCTGCGTAATTCGCCGAACATCTATCCGTCTGGAACGCACCTGGAGCAGACGTCGATCAGCCTGTGCAGGGAGCGGGTCCACCGTGCTCGCATCGGACTCGATATGATTTTGCGTTACGCACCTGAGCTGGTGACCTCGCAGAAAGGTGCAGCCGGTCTGGCTGTTCCGACGATGCCAGTCAAAGAGGAACGAGTATGGACGTCGTGACCTTTGGCGAAACGATGGTGCTGTTCCATCCCGTATCGGTTGGACCGCTCCGGTTCGCAGCCCAATTTGAGAAAACAATCGGTGGTGCGGAATCCAATGTCGCGATCGGGTTGGCTCGTCTCGGACATCAGGTGAGCTGGGTCAGCCGGCTAGGCGATGACGAATTCGGACTGTTCATCCGCAATTTCATTCGTGGCGAAGGGGTGGATACCTCGCATGTGGTGTTTGATCTCCATCATCCGACCGCGGTCTTTTTTAAAGAAAGGCAGCATGGCAAAGAGCCTAAAGTGTACTACTATCGCAAGGACTCGGCAGCAAGCCGCTTGAAGCCCGAGGACATCAGTGAGGAGCTGATCGCAAAGGCGAAGTTCCTGCATGTGACGGGCATTACGCCAGCACTTAGCGCGACATGCAGAGAGGCGATCTATCAAGCGATTGACAAGGCCAAAAGGCACCGGGTCACCGTCGTGTTCGATCCCAATGTCCGCCTGAAGCTGTGGAAAAAGGAAGAGGCGCGAGTCGTCCTCGCTGATATCGCCGGCAAATGTGACATCGTACTCCCAGGATGGGAAGAAGGCCGCCTCCTCACAGGGGAAGAAACTCCAGAGCGTATAGCCGAGCGTTTGCTGCAAAAAGGGACGAAAGCCGTCGTCATCAAGCTGGGGGAGCGCGGTGCCTATTACGCAACGGCGAATGAGAAAGAGTACGTGTCTGGTTTTCCAGTCGATGAGATTGTCGATCCGATTGGGGCTGGCGACGGGTTTGCCGCCGGATTTTTGTCAGGACTCTTGAGGGGCTGGTCGTACAGGGATGCCGTACGGTTGGGCAACCGCATCGGGGCCTATGCCTTGACTGTAGCGGGAGACGTCGAAGGCTACCCGTTCTGGTCGCAGGTCATGGGAGAACACGAGGAGGTCCACCGGTAACGTGCAGCCGAGAACAAGGAAAGGAGGAAAACTGAAATGTTGCCAAAAACAATGCTACTGGAAAAGCTGGTAGAGAGCGGAGTAATCGCCGTGGTTCGCCAGATTCCCGCAGAGAAAATGGAACGCGTGGCGGAAAGTCTGGTTAGGGGAGGGATCACTGCCCTTGAGATCACGGTAGATTCAGAGGATGCCTTTGCATGCATTGCCAGACTTAGCCGCCAGTATAGAGGCCAGGCCATCGTCGGAGCGGGGACAGTGATCGACGCTGAATCGGCAGCTATGGCCATTCAGAGTGGAGCAGACTTTCTGTTCAGCCCGAGCCTTCATCAGGATGTGATCCGTATTGCTGCCCGTCACGGCAAAATCAGTGTACCAGGTGTGTTGACCCCTACGGAAATGATTACAGCCATCGAGTGGGGGGCTGATCTGGTGAAGCTGTTCCCTGCAGCCAGCTTTGAACCCAGCTATCTCCAAGCAATAAAAGCCCCGTTTCCGCACATCCCGATCATCCCGACAGGTGGAATTGATGAGCGGAATGTCGCAGCGTTTATTCAGGCAGGAGCGGCTGCGGTGGGGATCGGAGGAACCTTGCTAGATCGAAAATCCATTGAAGCAGGGGACTATGCTGCCGTGGAAAATGCGGCGAAAACCTACGTGGAATTGGTCCGTGAAGCGCGTCTGGATGGCAGGATGAGTGGGAGCAAAAGATGATTCAAAGGTCGTGATTCTATGGTAAGATAACACCAAATCATTCCGTAATTACGACGTAAAAGGATGGATAAAATGCCAATCATTCAAGCTGTGGAACGCGCGCTGAAGATTCTTGATCTCTTTGACGAACAGGAAATGGAATGGAAGATCACGGATATCAGCGAGCGGATGCAGTTGCACAAAAGTACAGTTCATTCCCTGTTAAAAACGTTGCAGGTGCACGGTTACATCGACCAGAACCCTGAAAACGGCAAATACCGGCTGGGAATGAAACTATTCGAACGAGGAAACTTTGTCATCCATGGTTTGGATATTCGTAAAGTAGCCAAGAGGTATCTCGTTGACCTCTCGATGAAGACAGGACAGACGACTCACCTCGTCATTCTCGATGATAAAGAGGGTGTCTATATTGATAAAGTGGAAGGACCTCAGGCGACGATTCTGTACTCGCGAATCGGCAGGAGAATTCCTGTTCACTCCAGCGGGGTTGGCAAGGCCCTTGTCGCATGGAAAAGCGAAAAAGAGCTTCAGCACATTTTGAAAGACTATCACTACGTGGCACAGACGTCCAAGACGATTACAAATGAGCAAGATTTACGGACGGAGCTGCAAAAAGTTCGTGAACAAGGCTATGCCGTCGACAATCAGGAGAACGAGCCAGGCGTGCGCTGCATCGCTGTGCCGATTCGCAATCATCAAGGGCATGTCATTGCTGCCGCTAGCCTATCCACCTTGGTTTCCCGCGTAGATGACCAGGAGCTGGAGCAATTTCTGCAGTTGCTAAAGGGTGCATCAGATGAGATGTCTGAACAGATGGGCTACGGAATAGGAGTAAGAAATGAATGAGGCGGTCATGCTTGAAAGCTTTATGCACGATCATAATATAGAACGCTGTTTTACAATATAAAACAATTGGAGGGTAACCTATGCGAATCATTCGCTTTTTGCAAGAAGGTGCTGCACCAGTATTGGCTGCCGTCACGGACGAATCATACGTATATCGATTGCCGCAAACGGATTTTATGGAATTGGTCAAGGAAGCTGACGGATGCCAGCAAACTCCTTTGGAATGGGTCACAGACATCATTTCCAGCAGTGAGCCCATCCCTGGGAAGGTAGAAGAGCTTGAGCTCTTGGTCCCTTTGGAAGCAGCAGAGGTATGGGCGTGCGGTGTGACCTACGAGCGTAGCCGGGATGCACGGAATTACGAGGCGACGGGCGGAAAGCTGGACGCGACGACTTTCTACGACAAGGTATATGAGGCAGAGCGTCCGGAGATTTTCTTCAAGTCCACAGCAGCTCGCACGATTGGCCCTAATCGGGATTTGTACTTGCGCAGTGATTCCAACTGGCAGATTCCAGAGCCCGAGCTGGGACTTGTGCTCGCGAGGGACGGGCGGATCGTCGGTTACACGGCTGGCAATGATATGAGCTGCCGAGATATTGAAGGGGAGAATCCGCTTTATTTGCCACAAGCGAAAATGTGGAGGGGCTCCTGCTCGATTGGACCCGCGATACGTTTGGTCGACTCGGTCGACGATCCATACGCGTTCCAGATCGTGTGCCGCATATTCCGAGGCGGCGAAAAAGTGGTGGAAGGCTCTGCTAGCACCGGACAGCTGAAGCGCAAGTTCGATGAGCTCGTTTCCTATTTGTTGAGGGACAACACGATATTTGATGGAACCGTATTGCTGACAGGCACCTGCATCGTTCCACCAGATGAATTTACACTGGCAGATGGGGATCGCATTGAGATTGAGATTGAAGGGATCGGCGTGTTATCCAACCCTGTGAAGAGCCAAGTCGCTGGGAGCATCCCGGTATGAAGAGATTGACGGGAAAAGTAGCCGTTGTCACCGGAGCCGCATCAGGCATCGGAGAAGCGATTGCCCGTCGTCTGAGCAGGGAGGGCGCACTCGTAGCGGTATGCGACCTGGATAAGAACAGAGGGATAGAAGTCGTAGCCGATTTAGAAAAGGAAGGCGGTCGCGCACAGTTTTTCCTGATGGATGTAAGCCAGGAAGTGCAGGTAGGCAATGTCCTGCAAAAGATTGCGGACAATTATCAGAAGATTGACATTATGGTGAATAATGCCGGCGTAGGCAAGGCAGGAACCGTGCTTACGCAGACGGAAGCGGAATGGGACACGATGATGAGCATCAATGCCAAAGGCGCGTTTTTCGGTTGCAAATACGCGGTGAAGCAAATGCTGACGCAAAAAAATCGCGGCTGCATCATCAACATCGCTTCGGTAGCAGGAATGGTCGGTGTGCTGAATCGTGCAGGCTATTGTGCCTCGAAGGCAGCAATCGTGGGTCTGACCAAATCAGTCGCATCGGATTTTGCCGAAGCGGGAATCCGCGTGAACGCCATATCGCCAGGAACGGTCGACTCTCCATGGATCCAAAAAATACTGGCAGGTCAGCCCGCACCAGAAGAAGCCAGAAAACAGATGGAGCAGCGTCAACCAATCGGACGCATGGGAAACCCGCAGGAGATCGCCAATCTGGTCTGCTTTCTCGCGAGTGATGAAGCGTCGTTTATTACCGGAAGCAACTACGTGGCGGATGGCGGATTGACGGCAAGATAGCGACAGGAGGAGGGAAAGACATGGCAGGAACGTACAAGACGGTCATGATGAAACCTCAAGATAAAGTGGCGGTAGCCCTCGAAGTGATTCCCGCGGGCGTGGCCGTCACTGTGGCATGTGAGGACCGCACCATCGAGGTCATGCTGCACGATCCGATCGATTTTGGGCACAAATTTGCTGTCGTAGCGATCGGGCAGGGCGAGGACATCCTCAAGTACGGAGAAGTGATCGGTGTAGCAACACAAGAGATCAAGCCAGGAGAGCATGTTCACATTCACAATCTCGAAGGCAAGCGGGGAAGGGGCGATCGCATTGTCGAAGCAAGATAGCGGGAAGTTCTGGGGCTACCGCCGTTCGGACGGGCGAGTCGGTGTGCGCAACCACGTATTGATCCTGCCGACCATTACGTGCGCGACACAAGCGGCCAAACAGATTACAGAGCTGGTGCAAGGAACCGTATCGTTCATCCATCAGCATGGCTGCGCGCAAGTTGGAGTGGACTACGAGCAGACTTTTCGGACGTACGCGGGAATGGGTGCCAATCCGAATGTATACGGGGTCGTCGTTCTCGGGCTTGGCTGCGAGACCCATCAAGCGAGGAGCGTAGCGGGAGAAATCGCCAAGACGGGCAAGCCGGTGGAAGTCGTCTCGATACAGGATCACGGAGGGACACTTTTCACGATCGCGCAGGGGGCGAAAATTGCTGCCAAGATGGTACAGGACGCGTCCATGCAGCGCAGAGAGTTATGTGATTTCAGTGAGCTGATCATTGGCACCGAGTGCGGAGGCTCCGATGCTTGTTCGGGCTTGTCAGCCAATCCTGCCGTCGGCGTCGTCAGCGATTTGATTGTTGATTACGGAGGCACGTCCATTTTGGCAGAAACGACCGAGTTGATTGGGGCCGAGCATTTGTTGGCTGATCGTGCAGTCGATGAAAAGGTAGCCAAGCGAGTCTACGAAGTCATCAAGGCGATGGAAGACCGCGCTTTTCTGATGGGGGTAGATATTCGCACGGGCAATCCAAGTCCGGGAAATATCAAAGGCGGGCTCAGTTCCTTGGAGGAAAAATCATTGGGGGCAGCCAACAAAGCCGGAAGTCGACCGTTGCAGGAGCTGATCGATTACGCGCAGACGCCGAGCAAAAAGGGACTGGTTTGGATGGATACGCCCGGACACGACATCGAGCAGCTGACAGGGATGGTAGCGGGGGGAGCGCAGGTGGTTCTGTTTACGACAGGAAGGGGCACCCCGACAGGCTCGCCGATCGCACCCGTCATCAAAATCGCCACCAATTCTGCCATCTTCGAGAAGATGGGGGACAACATCGACGTCAATGCAGGCACCATCATTGACGGAACAGAGTCCATTTCGGCTGTCGGTCAACGGCTCTTTGATGAGGTAGGGCTGGTAGCTTCCGGAAAAATGACCAAAGCGGAAATTCTGAAGCAGCACGACTTCGGCATTTGGCGAATTGGTCCGACATTTTAGGAGAGAAAAGGAGAGAGAACAGATGACTGTAAAAACAGACGTGAAAACGTATTTGAACTATGTGAACGGAGCCTGGGTTTCGTCTCTGGGCAGCGAAATCGAAGCAAGCGTCAATCCGGCCAACAGGCAAGAAATCGTCGGATACGTACAAAAATCAGGTGCGGGTGATTTAGAGAATGCCGTCTCCTCAGCGAAACAAGCACAACGGGCGTGGCGCAAGCTATCCGCTCCGGCTCGAGGCGAGTTTCTCTTTCAAGTAGCAAATGCTATGGAAAAACGCCTCGATGAGATTGCGGAAACCATGACCCGGGAAATGGGAAAAACTTTTGGAGAAGCCAAAGGGGAAACAGCGCGCGGAATCGCCATCTTGCGCTACTACGCAGGCGAAGGCATGCGCAAGGTGGGGGACGTCATTCCCTCGACGGACAGCGAAGGGTTGATGTATACGACCCGTACGCCTCTCGGGGTCGTGGGTGTCATCACACCGTGGAACTTTCCCGTTGCGATTCCGATTTGGAAAATGGCACCCGCTCTCGTTTACGGCAATGTCGTCGTCTTCAAGCCAGCGCAGGAAACAGCGGTCACAGCTGCAAAAATCATGGAGTGCTTTGATGAGGCAGGGCTGCCACCGGGTGTGGTCAACATGGTGACCGGGCCAGGTGCTGTCATTGGTCAGGGAATCATCGATCACCCCGACATCAACGGCATTACGTTTACCGGCTCCGATGCAGTAGGCAAACGAGTCGGGCAAGGGGCACTGGCCCGCGGTGCCAAGTACCAGCTGGAGATGGGCGGCAAAAATCCGGTAATTGTTGCCGATGACGCCGACCTCGATCTTGCCGTGGAAGCGACGATCAGCGGTGGACTTCGCTCTACGGGGCAAAAGTGCACCGCCACGAGTCGAGTCATCGTACAGAGCGGGATCTACGATGCTTTTAAGGAGAGACTGCTTGAGAGAGTCGCGCAGCTGCCGATTGGCGATGGCATGCAGAGCACCACCTGGATGGGACCATGCGCTAGTGAAAGCCAATTAAAAACGGTGCTGTCTTACATCGAAAAAGGAAAGGCAGAAGGAGCCACACTCATTCAAGGCGGCTCCAGACTTACGGAGAACGGATTGGACCAAGGCTTTTTCGTGGAGCCGACTGTTTTTGAAAATGTGACGAACGAAATGGTGATTGCGCAGGAAGAGATCTTTGGTCCTGTACTCGCTTTGATCAAGGTGGACAATCTGGAGCAGGCGATCGAGCTGGCCAATGACGTCCAGTATGGTTTGAGCGCCTCCATTTTCACACAGAACATCGCCAACATTCTTTCGTTTGTGAACGAAATCGAGGCAGGACTTGTGCGAATCAATGCCGAATCAGCCGGGGTAGAGCTCCAGGCGCCGTTTGGCGGCATGAAGCAGTCCAGCTCCCATTCGCGCGAGCAAGGGCAAGCGGCCATCGAATTCTTTACATCGATTAAAACGGTCTTTATCAAGCCTTAACCGTAGGAGGATTACCATGATTACAGTCGTATTTCACAAGCGGGACGGAATTGCCCTGGGCGTCAAGACGGAGAAAGGCATTCTCGACGTGCAAGCGGCAGCTGCGCAGCATCCGGAGTGGAGCCACGTCCCTGCGTCAGTCGAAGCTCTCATTGCGGGGGGAGCAGAGAGCAAGCAGCTCTTGGCGAGACTGATCGATGCCGTCTATGAGCAAGAGAGCCTGTTTTATCAGGAAGAGGATTTGACGCTGGCTCCCACGGTTCCTGCCCCTTCCAAGATCATTTGCGTGGGACTGAACTATAAAAAGCACGCCGATGAGTGCAACATGGCGTATCCTGCGACACCGATCCTGTTCAGCAAGTTCGCCAATGCGCTCGCGGGACACCAGGAAGACGTACCGCTGCCTGCTACTTCTGAGAAAGTAGACTACGAGGCTGAGCTGGTGATAGTCATCGGCAAACAGGCGAGCCATGTCTCAAAAGAAGAGGCCTTATCGTACGTCTACGGATATTGCAACGCCAATGATGTGTCCGCCCGCGACCTGCAGTTTACGACCTCGCAGTGGCTTTTGGGCAAGACGTGCGACAAGTTTTGCCCGATCGGTCCCTACCTCGTCAGCGCAGATGAGGTAGGAGATCCGGACCAGCTCCAGATCCGTACGTATGTGAACGGCGAGCTGCGCCAAAACTCCAGCACCTCAGACTTGATTTTCTCCTGCCCGGAGATTATCAGCTATATTTCTCAGCACATGACCTTGAACCCTGGAGACGTGATCCTGACGGGAACGCCGGAGGGAGTCATTACTGGGTACCCTGTCGAACAGCAGGTGTGGTTAAAGGACAGCGACGTGGTGACGGTCGAGATCGAAAAGCTGGGGAGGTTGACCAATACGTTTCGGAATGTGTAAGCAGCCCCGGAAGACTGGGCTGAGCTGGTAAAGAAATAGGAAAAAAGGAACAAGATGCAAAAAGATTCGGTTTGTTTTATACTAGCAAAAAGGTAGTTCCTTTTTAGTAACCTGGAGGTGAAAGGATGGCAAATTACGTTTGTTTGCCCGATACTGCAGCCACTCATGCAAAGCCTGGAATGACAGAGGCGATACTTTGCATGGGGCAGACAACCAGATAAACCATCGCCCATGAGCGTATTGCATGTCCATTCATTTTGGCTTTGCAGACCTTATTTTACCAATCAAAATAAGGGGCTGGCAGAAATGAAATATGTGAATGCAACCGCGATTTTACCGGAAAGACTGGTCGAAGAGATCCAGAAGTACGTGCAAGGTGAAACCATCTACATCCCCAAACCAGAAACCACCTACCAGAAGTGGGGGACGCGTTCTGGCGGGAGAAAGCTGATTGATGACCGGAACCGCTCCATTAAAGCTTCCTTTAAATGCGGCAGGTCGATTGATCAGTTAGCGATGGAATACTGCCTTTCCGTGGAGACGATCAAAAAAATCGTGTATACAAAATGAAGCAAATCAGATAAAAGCACTGTTGGCGGTAGACGCTCACAGTGCTTTTTGCTCT
>JARDZO010000034.1 GCA_029240815.1 Brevibacillus sp. | reverse complement strand
AGGTGCACGGATTCTTTTTGGCAGAGTGGATGGTCTTCTGTCACGATCACAAGCATGCGGTCCTGGTGTAATGGCACAGTTTCCAAGGTCTCAGTCGCGGGCAAGGAGACGAATCCCAAATCTACTGCACCAGACACGATCCAGTTTTCGATATCATCGTAGTAGCCTTCCAACAGCTTGATCTCGATTGCAGGGTACTGGTCTTGAAACTGTTTGAGAATACTAGGGAGCCATTGCGTAGAAACACTCGTAAACGTCCCGATTCGCACTGTTCCCACTTCAATCCCGTTGATTGCTGAGACTTCTTGCAGCATTTGCTCGTTCCAGCGCAGCATCTCTCTCATGTATTTGAGTAAACGCTCCCCATTGCTCGTCAGACTGACCCCCGACCGTCCCCTCGTCAGGATCGAAAATCCGTATTCTCTCTCCAAGCTGGCAATCGCGTGGCTGATCGCCGATTGGGTCAGGCCGAGCACTTCACCCGCTCTCGTCAGGCTTCCTGACTCGATAACGGTCACGAGCACTTGAAACTTGCTGAGGCTCACGCAAACCACTCCCCATTACACAAAAATTTTTCATGCAAAAAATGATAAACATTCATTTTTCTTATTTATAAGATACCCTTATACTTGAAACGACACAATACCCGGTACAGACAAAGATGCTGCCCGGTTCTAGGGGGACGTTTCTTCATGAAACCTCAAGTAAAAGCCGATCTTGCCATGCTGCTCGTTACCCTTTTTTGGGGATCGTCCTATCTCTTCATGCAAATGGGTCTGACTGATCTCGAAACTTTCAATCTCATTGGCATTCGTTTTGGAATAGCTTTTATCATCGCTGCCTTGTTCTTTCATAAGCGCATCTTGCGGATCAATCGCAAAACGCTCTTGCATGCCTTTATTTTGGGTGCTATTTTGTTCTGTGTCTTTGCTACCGTTACGGAGGGAGTGAAAACGACCACGGCTTCTCAGGCAGGATTTCTGGTCAGTCTTACGGTTATTTTCGTTCCTTTGCTGTCCATTTTGCTCAAAAACATACCGGAGACACGCGTCTTTTTTGGAGCAGGACTCGCCGTCATCGGAATTGGTCTTTTGACGCTGACCGATCATTTTCAAATAAGTCAAGGTGATGCATGGTGCATCGGAACCGCCTTGTTTTACGCCATACACATCATCGTCACAGGTAAATTGGCTCCACAATCAGATGCTATCCAGCTTGGCGTCTACCAGCTCGGGTTTGCTGCCCTTTTCGGACTTATTTTTTCTGTTTTCACAGAGGCACCCAGATTCCCGCACACCCCTAAAGCCTGGCTCGCGGTGCTCGTGCTCAGCATCCTGTGCAGTGCCATTGGTTTCGTCGTGCAAACAGTAGCCCAACAACATACGACTCCCACACACACTGGCTTGATCTTTTCGCTGGAGCCGGTGTTTGCCGCTATCTTCGCCTTTATGCTGAACGGGGAAACTCTAACGGTCCGAGGCTATATTGGCGCAGCCCTTGTCTTGTTGAGCGTATTGATTGCAGAGATCGATCTCAGGCGGTTCCTTCGCGGAAAGCAGAAAGTCACTCCGCTTCCCGAGCGAGATCTCTCTCTGTGACAGAGCTTTCTTCATAGATCTGTAGCTCCTGCAGACCAGCCTGTAACTTGACTCCATTCGTGAGCTTCCTGCAAAACGCGCCATATAAATGGAGATTTGGCATCTGCGTATTGATTCCTGTTCTCCCTGTGATCCTCTGCCAACCGGTATTTGAGGGCAGCATATTCCATGCAAGCTTCAGGATGGGCACGCAAATAGTCGCGAAACAGCAGAGAGATTTGCTCTGACCAGCTGCCGACCCTGCGGACGTGGACATGTGTTCGCAGGTGTCCGGGAAGCTCACGAAAGTACCGTTTCGATAGATCCGGATTATCCTCTCGATAGAGAAAGCCTGCTTCTCGCATTCGTTCGACGAGCTGGTCCATTGGCTCAAAGGAGAAGACAGAAATCTGAATATCTATAACTGGTTTGGCAGCCAGCCCAGGAACGGAAGTCGAGCCAATATGGTCTATCCGGACGGCGAGCTCTCCCAATGTGTTACGTAAACGTCTCCCCATCTCCTGAAAGAGATAAGGCCATTCCTCCTCGTACGGAACCACAATAATCGCTTCACGCATACTCAAAAACCTCCTCCGATACCCTACTTTTCATAATCTCGCAGGCAAAGGGAATACTTCTGATTGCTTCCTTCATTCACTTTTAGCGGACTTCGGAGGTCATTTCCTTGAACCCATATGTACTTCCCTTTCAACATATCAATAAAGACTCGCTCTCTCTCGTCGGTGGAAAAGGGGCAAATCTAGGCGAACTGACGAAAGCAGGTTTCCCCGTTCCAGGGGGATTTTGTATTACGACTGCCGCCTTTCAAACCATGTTGGATACAAGCAACGACATGCAAAAATACCTCCGGGCTCTGGATGAATTAGATTCTGCGAATCTGGAGGGGGTCAGACAATTCGGGCAAGAGATACGCTTGCACATCGAATCGCTGCCGATTCCTGAAGAGATTCTGTCCGTCGTCCTGGAACAGTGGACGAGCTTGGGCTCCTTGCATGCTTACGCCGTTCGTTCCAGTGCGACTGCAGAAGACCTGCCCACTGCCTCGTTTGCCGGACAACACGAAACGTTTCTGAATGTAAAGGGAGAGCTCCAGCTCATCTCAGCGATCCGTGCTTGCTGGGCTTCCCTTTTCTCTGATCGAGCTATCGTTTACCGCATGAACAATGGCTTTGATCATCGTTGTGTTCTCTTGTCGATTGTCGTCCAGCAAATGGTCTTTCCAGAGGTCTCTGGGATCATGTTCACTGCTGATCCGGTCAGCGGACATCGAGGGATCACGACAATCGAGGCTAGCCTTGGATTAGGAGAAGCTCTCGTCTCCGGGCTGGTTTCTCCCGACCGTTATCAAATCAGAGATGGTGCCATAACGGACAAGCACATCTCGACGAAAAAGGTCGCCATCCACGCTCTAGCCCAAGGCGGGACTCTCAAATCCGATATCCCTACAGCGGAGCAAACGGCACAGGCATTACCAGATGATCGCATCCTGGAGCTCGCGGGACTTGGCCAACAAATCGAGAGTCATTACGGCACAGAGCAAGACATCGAATGGGCATTGGCTGACGGAAGGCTCTATATCCTCCAGGCTCGCCCGATTACCTCCCTGTTCCCGGTCCCTGATATTTCAGACAAACAGTTCCACGTCTTTTTGTCATTCGGCCACCAGCAAATGATGACAGAGCCTATGTCTCCCATGGCGATCTCCCTATGGAAACAGCTCATGTCATCTCCTGAAAACATGCGACGACAACCTTTTGTAGAAGCGGGCGGGCGACTGTTTATGGACCCTACCGATATGCTGCATTACGATTTTGCCCAAAAGCTCTTCCCGAAAATGATGAGCCAGATGGATGAGCTAATGAGCATAGCGCTGACTGACATCCTGAAACGCGATGAATTTAAGCAAACGACTTCTTTTGAACCAATGAAAGAGCAGCTGCTTCGTGCAGCAGGTCCACTCGTCACCGTACTGTTGAAAGACTTGATGTCACCTGACAGCGACCATGTGTACAGCAAAATTCTTGAATTCATGCGTAAACGTGTGAAGGAAACCAAGGAGCAGCTCTCGTCGGTGTCTGGAGCAGAACGGATCACAGCTCTGGAAGAAAATGCCGGCAAACTCATGATGGACTTGTTTATGAACGACATCCATTACTTTGCTACCGGCATGATCGCCTTTCAATTGATACAGCTCTTCTCAGCATGGTGGGTGCAGCCTCCTGAAGATTTATCTCCACTGCAAAAGTCGCTGCCCCACAACGTCACGGCTGAAATGGGACTGAGGCTGGGGGATCTGGCTGATGTTGTTCGTCCCTATCCGGAGCTGATCCGCTTTCTACAACAAGCAAAGAATCAGCCATTCTACGAAGGTCTTAGCCATATGGAAGGCGGCGGAAAATTTCGCGAAGAGCTGGAGAAGTTTTTGCGACACTTCGGTGCGCGCTGCCCCGGTGAGATCGACCTCGCCAAGCCTCGCTGGAGAGAAGATCCGTCGATGCTGTTGTCATCGATTCTGGGACATCTGCGGACAGTAGAATCCGGGGAGCATCGGGACCGCTTCAAGCAAGGGGCTGCAAAAGCAGAAGAAACCGCCAAGCGTATCCTGGACCGCGTAAAGGATACACCCGATGGAGATTTCAAGCACTCCTTTCTTTCACGGTTGCTCTCCCTGTATCGCAACATGGGTGGGTTGCGGGAAAATCATAAGTTCGTCATCGTGCTGCACTTTGACATCTACAAAAAAGCGGTGCTGGAAGAAGCACAAAAGCTCGTGAAAGAAGGAAAGCTCGAGGACGACAAAGATGTCTTTTTCCTCAGTCTCAAAGAACTGAAAGCTCTATTGGAAGAACGCTTTTCGGGAGAGCTTTCTTCGCTGATCGAATCCCGAAAGCAAGCTTACAAGCATTATCAAAAGCTGTCTCCACCTCGTGTTATGACCAGTGAAGGAGAAATCGTGGTGGGTAAGAGAGATCTATCCTCTTTTCCAGATGGTGCCCACGTCGGTACTCCAGTGTCCCCTGGTGTGGTAGAAGGCTACGCACGAATTGTCATGAAACCGGAGACTGCCACCCTCGAGCCTGGCGAAATCATGATCGCCCCTTTTACGGATCCTGGTTGGACACCATTATTTCATCAAGCAAAAGGTCTCGTCATGGAAGTTGGCGGGATGATGACACATGGTGCAGTTGTAGCACGGGAATACGGAATTCCTGCAGTAGCAGGTATTGATAGGGCTACTCAATTGATCAAGGATGGACAGCTGATTCGTTTGGATGGAACGCATGGCTACCTTTTGGCAATAGAAGAAGAGCCCAAACAGCAAGAAAACTAGCCGAGGTGCTCATGATAAAAAAGCGGAAGGCAGAATCGATATCTCGTCGCGATTCTGCCTTCCGCTGAAATGGTTTATTCCTTTAATGAGCTCAGTCTATTGTGTGGACTTTTCATACACTTTGATAGAACCGCCACTCACACCGTATGCTACGGAAGTATGTGTCCAGCCATATTTTTCATAGTAGCCTTCCAGATCGGTGGTTAAATACAGGCTTTGAAAGCCTTTTTGTGCTGCTTCTTGTATGGCGTGCTCCAGTAGCTGGGAGCCGATCGCCTTTCCCCGATAAGCTGGATCCACATACAGGCAAGCCAACCACGGGTACAAATCTTGCCGACTGTTCAGATCGTTCCTGATTAACGCGTATGTACCAATGATCTTCTCGTCCTGGAGCGCCACATAAAATCTCGGTATTTCATCGGTTGTCTTGCAAGAGTGAAGCATGCAGTCTTCATAAAACTTGTAATTCTCTTTGCTGCCCCACTGTCCCCAAAATGCGTTTACTGCGTCGTCAAACAACTGAATCTTCTGCTGGATTGCCACGATTTCCACTCGCCACACCTCCCATCAATTACCATTCATAATAAGGCGTAACTTCTCTGTCGTCTATGGCCCCTCGACACATCCTGATTCGACTATCTAGTATAGAGCACCTGACCACCAATCACCGTCATCACGACCTTGGTCGACAACAGCTCATCCGGATCGATCGAGAACAGATCGTTCGAGTATACCGTCATGTCTGCAAATTTCCCCCGAGACAAGGTACCTTTCAAATGGTCTTCATTGGTGACAGTAGCACTTCCGAGTGTGAACAGGTGAATAGCCTCTTGCATCGTCAGCTTTTCATGCGGGAGGTATCCACCATGCGTGTCACCTGGAGCTTTTCGAGTAACTGCAGCGTGAATGCCAAGCAGCGGATCGATCGGTTCGACCGGAGTATCCGATCCAGCCGCACAAATAATTCCCCGCTCCATCATCGTCTTCCAGATGTAAGAATACTGGATACGCTCTTCTCCTACCCGGTCCATCACCCAAGGGAAGTCACCTGCCAAAAAGCGAGGCTGGATGTCTGCGATGCGATGGGGAACCGCCAATCTGTCCAGCAAATCCGGCCGCAAGATTTGGGTGTGAATCAGTCGATCTCGATAGGCGACTGGAGCAAACTGATCCAGACTGTCCAGAACCATCTCCAGCGCTTTGTCTCCGATCGTATGGACTGCAATCGGCATATGCAGTTCGCGTGCCTGACGTACCAGCTCTGTCAACGCCTCTTGCTCATGCACAGGATAGCCGCTCGTCGTTGAATCATCTGCGTAAGGTGCCGCCAGGTAAGCAGTACGACGTCCCAACGCTCCGTCCGCAAATATTTTAACAGCGCCAATATTCACATGACTATTCCCGTAGCCTGCACGCATTCCTAAGTCACGAAGCTCGTGCATGTTCGGATAATACACGAGCAGATTGCAGCGCAGTGCCAGCTCTTCCCCATTAATCAGTTCATCGTAGAGTCGATACGTTTGCGCGAGTCCATGTAAATCCCGGCAGTCTTCCGTATGCGCCCCTGTCAAACCGTGCTCCATCGCGTAACGAACGGAACCCCGCAAGGCTTGCTTTAACGAATCGTAGCTTGGTTTTGGGATGTTCGGCGTAATCAGGTTGGACGCAGTTTCGAGCAGCATTCCTGTAGGCTTTCCCGTTACAGGATCGTGCACAATTACCCCGCCTGCTGGCACTGCCATATCCGGGTGGTAGTTGCTTAGCTCCAACGCCTTGCTATTCACGAGATTCGCATGGCCGCAAATACGGGACAAGAGGATTGGGCAATGAGGAGCAACGAGGTCCAGCTCCTCCAGGGTAGGAATCCCTCCCCCTCCGACAAACAGGTTTTCGTCCCAGCCATGACCTTGTATCCATTCATTTGGCGGTGTCTGTTCAGCCTTTTGTTTAATCATATGCAGCATTTCATCTTTGGAAGTTGCCTTGGTCAAATCCAATTGGAGAAAAGTCAGTCCGAGCCAGCCCAGATGAAGATGGCTGTCAATCAGACCTGGTGTTGCTGTGCAGCCTTGGAGGTCGATGATCCGGGTATCGCTTTTGCCCCATTGCAGGGTCATGTCAGCATCTGTTCCCAGATCGTGGACGAGTCCATCTTTGACGACCATGGCTTGTACGAACAGATCCTGGGGATCCCCCGTATAGATACGTCCATTAGTAAAAATTGTGGTGGTCATTTCACTACCCCTTTTTTTCAGCTTTACTATTCGTTCCTTATTTGGGTAACGGGTGTCTATTTCCTTCCTGAAACAAAAGTTTTTTGTTTTTTTCAACAAAATACGCACACAGGGAAATTCTGGTTTGCCGTCTATTCCCTCTCCCAATCGGGCACTTTATGAACGAAGCCATTTCAAATCTTTTCATAGAAGGGGCAGACACATGCATCAAAAGACAAAATCCGGCTTCCCCGACATTCTCCAAAAACTACGTCCATCTGGGCAGAACCTGGCTCATCAGGACAGAGAAGATCTGCATCGGAGACGCGGCCAGCTTGATACGCAAGCCAAGCTCTTGCTGTTCGTCAACGTCCTCTTTATTACAGCAGGAGCGCTATCTGGCACGTTTGTGAACGTCTATTTATGGAAGGTAAAGAGCCAGTTCGCTCCCATCGCCTGGTTTACTTTTACCACCTACCTCGCTAGTGCGCTCACTTTTTGGTTAGCTGGCGTCTGGGTAAAGCGCTTCAACAAAATGAATGCGTTGCGCTTGGGCATGGCGATATCTGCTCTCTTTTACCTGCTGGTGCTCGTCCTGGGCACTAAAGTCGTATCGTATGCAGCACTGATCGGGCTTGTGCAAGGGATGGCTGTGGGCTTTTTTTGGCTCGCCTTTAACGTCGTATATTTTGAAATTACAGGCCCGGACAATCGGGATCTGTTTAATGGCTGGGCTGGATTGCTCGCTTCCGGCGGTGGCATGATTGCTCCCTGGATATCCGGTTACCTCATTTCACGCATGGCAGATGCCAAAGGATACACGCTTATCTTTACGATCTCTCTTGTCCTGTTTGTCATAGGTGTCGTGATCAGCTTTTTTCTGAAAAAACGACAGTCCGAGGGCAGCTATTCCTGGACGTTTGCCTTCCATAGTTTGCGGGAGGACACGAATTGGCGTTGGGCTTTCGGTGCTTTGGCGGGGCAAGGGCTGCGCGAAGGAGTTTTCGGCTTTATCATTGGTCTCATGGTCTATATCGCTACGAAGAGTGAAATGACCTTGGGCAATTACTGGCTGATCACGTCTGCAGTCGGTCTCTGCAGTTATTATGTGGTGGGTAAATGGTTCAAGCCGAGCTATCGCAAGTGGGGCATGTTTTGCGGGGCATTGGTCATGAGCGGAGTCGTCTCCCTCTTTTTATGGCAAGTCAGCTATGTTACCCTGCTCATTTTCGGAGTGGCTGTCGGTCTGTCCTATCCGCTCTTTTCTGTTCCGATGATTTCTACCGTGTTTGATCTGATTGGCTCCAATGAACAAAGCGCACGAAATCGGGTCGAATACGTGGTCCTGCGTGAATTTGGATTGGATGCGGGACGATTGCTGGGGATTCTCGTTTTTCTCGTGGTAACTTCATTTAGTACGACACCTATTACCTTGAATTGGTTAATCCTCTTGATTGGCACGGGGCCGTTGATCGCTTGGTTTTGTATGAAGCGTTTGTTTTCGCGAGTTGAGGCCTCCCGCACGAAAAATGAAAACTAAAAAACTCCCTTCTCTCCGTTTTCAGGAAGGGAGTTCGTTTTTTATAGGTCATAAAATTAAGAAAGCTGAGCACGATAGTTGTCAATGAATAGAAGGTTCACAATTGGGCATTTTGCTGGATGCAACTGACTTATCAATTGGTATAATTAGCTAAGAAATGAACCCACCCAGAAAATATGACCCAAGGAGATCTTGCTGTGGAGAAAAAAATCATCCTATTCATCGTCGCCGTCTTGTTGCGATCGGCTCTTACTTTTTTGAACAACATACTCCGCAAGCGCAAACAAGCAACACAGAAGCAGATTACGTACTTGAATTCCCGAGCAGCAAATATCCGGAGACTGCCGAACATATCCGCTCCGCCATCTCCAAAGGACAGTCCGCTGTCTGTACAATCGACCGCAAAGGCGCAGACGAAAACCGTGAGCAATCGCTCAAGGGTGTGCGGACAAAACCTCGCTACGATCGCGATGAATGGCCTATGGCGATGTGCAAGGAGGGTGGAAAAGGTGCGGATATCGCCTATATTTCCCCTTCGGACAATCGTGGTGCCGGTTCGTGGATCGCGAATCAGGTAGATGATTACCCCGATGGGACAAGGGTTAAAATCGTTGTAAAGTGACCTTGCACTAGATCCGTTCACAAACCAAATACCCGCCTAGGTTCGTTGCTTGGCGGGTAAATAAAAAAACCTCTATCGAGGACGGTTCTAGCATGAGCGATCGCGGAGGCTTGTTCATGAAGATCCGTTACGCCTGTGCGCAATCTCTTTGTTGTGGGAACTCACGCATGATTTCCTGCCTCAATCCCGTGAAACACGACCTCTACTCCCTCTAGTATCATCGATTCGAGTGATTGTCCCTGTTCATCTCTCGACCACGCAATGTAAGATTCAAGGTAATAGGACCACAGCACGCGTGCCACGACACGAGTTGGTACATCCGCTCGAAGCTCACCGCTTTCTTTTCCCCGCTCCAGCGTCTGGAAAAAGATCTCGATGGAGGGCGCCTCCTCCTTGAACAAGTCCCCTGAGCAAATAAATTCATTTAATGCAATGACCGCCAGTGCCCGATCGCTCTCAATCGTTTGACAAAGGATTTTCATCATATGGTTGATCTGCGTTTTGATCGAAAGCTGCTTGACCTGCTCGTCTGTAGCCGCGGCTCTGACCTTATCTCTGCGTTGCTTGATGATTTCCTCAATCAGTTCATACTTTTTGGGAAAATGCTTGAAAAACGTAGCCTTGGCGACGTCTGCTTCTGTCGCAATTTCTTCCACAGTTGTTGCATGGTACCCCTTGACACGAAACAGACGGATGGCGGTGTCATATATATTTTGGCGTGTCGCCAGTCTCTTCCGTTCTTGTCTACCCATTATGTCCACTGATCGATCACTCGCTTCCCAACTCAATCCACATGGAACTGAAGTCTACTTGTCATTTGGAGTGTTCCTGCCCCTACTGGTAGTTTCTCCAGTGTTTCAGTATAAGGGAATAATTACCGATGCGCTACTGAAAAAGGAATATTCGGGCTATTCAAGTGTGTTTCTAAGACCACTTAAAAAAGCCCTTCTCCCAAGAGAAGAGCTAGTTCTGACGCCATTTTAGTGACCAAGGTAAGCTTTTTTAATTCGATCCTGTGAACGCAAATTTTCTGCTGAATCGTGAAAGCTGATTTCCCCATTTTCCAGTACATACCCTCGATCTGCCACGGATAATGCCTTCGTCGCATTTTGCTCGATGAGCAGGATCGTGATGCCTTGCTGCTTGATTTTTTGAATGGTGTCGAAGATGTCTTTTACCACAATCGGTGCCAATCCCATCGATGGCTCGTCCAATATCAGCAGCTGTGGTTGAGACATGATTGCTCGTCCGATTGCCAGCATTTGCTGCTCGCCACCACTCATCGTACCTGCTAACTGGTTTTTACGCTCCAGCAATCGCGGAAAAAGCTGATAAATCGTTTCCATATCTCGTTGAATTTCATGCTGCGCAGCTTTTCTCGTATAGGCGCCCATCAAGAGGTTTTGAGCAACAGTCAATTTGGGAAAGACTCGCCGTCCCTCGGGTACCATGACGATGCCTTCCCGTACAATCTGGTGAGTAGGCATCCCGCTCATATTTTCGCCTCGGTAACGAATCGTTCCTTTCGAAGGGATCGTGCCGCAGATGGCATTGACCGTCGTTGTTTTTCCAGCACCATTTGAGCCAATCAATGTCACGACTTCTCCCTCTTCCACGTGAAGGCTCAGCTTGCGAACCGCGTGAATGCTTCCGTATGAAACGCTCAAATCTTCAATGTGCAGCAACCTGACTCACCTCCGCACTCTCTTCTTTTCCGATGTACGCTTCGATCACGGCCGGATTGGCGATGATGGCATCCGGTTTATCATCTGCGATCTTCTCCCCATGATCCAGGACAGCTACGCGGTCGCATAGACCCACGACCATCCCGACATTATGCTCGATCAGGATGACGGTCGTTCCGTTCTTGTTGCGAATCTCGCGAATGAGCTGCCCCATCTCCTCGATTTCATGCGCATTCATTCCCGCGATTGGCTCGTCTAAGAGCAGCAGCTTGGGAGTGGAGACGAGGGCACGGGCGATCTCTACTCTGCGTTGATTCCCGTAGGACAGACTTCCTGCTGATTCCCCCTCGAATCCTTTTAAGCCTACCAGCTCTAGGATGTGCATGCTTTTCTCGGTAACCATGGACTCTTCCTTTTTCGCTAGCTCGAACCCTAACAATGCAGACCATAACCCGGATCGAGTCTGACCGAACATGCCGACCTTGACGTTCTCGAGTACGCTTTCTTCCTTTAACAATCGAATGTTTTGAAAGGTGCGGGAAATCCCCAGCTTGGCAATGCGAAACGGCTTATGCGTATGAATCGCGGTACCTTCAAAGACAATGGTACCTTCATTCGGCTTGTAGATTCCGGTTAATATATTGAAAAAGGTAGATTTCCCCGCTCCATTGGGGCCAATCAGCCCGACAATTTCTCCCTTGTTTACTTCAAGACTGACTCCTTGGACCGCTGTCAGTCCACCGAATCGCTTCGTCACGTTTTGCACACTAAGCAACCCTCTCACCTTCCTTTTTCAAAGATGCTCGACTGGAGGGAAACAAATTGACTTTTTTTCCGAGATTTCCAAATATCCCTTTTGGACGATACCGCATCACAAAAATCATGAGCAGACCGTAAATCATCATCTTGTAAACATCCAGGTTTTTCATATCGATAAAATCGAATTCGAACATACGAAAGATCTCCGGAATCAGATAAAGGAAGCTAACCCCGAAAAGGGTCCCGCGAATACTTCCGAGCCCGCCCAAAACAATCATGCTGAGCAGCGTCAATGAAATCGTGGTACCAAACGAATCAGCGCTCACAAAGGAAACTTTGTGGGCAAATAATGCTCCACCCGTCCCTGCGTAGGCTCCACCGATGGCAAACACGAGTACTTTGTAGTAAGTTGTGTTGATCCCCATCGCCTGTGCCACTGTCTCGTCTTCCCGAATGACCATCCATGCCCGCCCAATCCGCGAGGCGACCATCTTCTTAACCCCGTAGATTCCGATTAACATGATGATCACCACGAGGAGAAGGTACCCGACATTCTTCAACTCCACACCAAAGAGCGAGGGAGCTGGTATTGAGCCGATGCCGTATGCCCCTCCTGTAATTTCGGCGTTTTTAAAAAATGACTGCGCGATTAATCCAAGCCCTAATGTCGTAATGGCCAGGAAGTCTTCCCGTATACGCAAGCTCGGTAAGCCTAACAATGCGCTAATCACAAACGTAATCACGATCGCGAGAAGGATGGATAACCAGACATTTAATCCCCCTTTGACGCTCAAGATTGCAGATGCATAGGCCCCAATTCCGTAAAAGGCTGCATGGCCGAGCGATACTTGGCCGGCGTATCCCGTAATCAGGTTTAACCCCAATCCCAGTAAAATATAGATAAACAAAAAAACCACGATGTCTACGTAATACGGATTCAAGATTCCATCCACATGCATCCCCTACACTTTCTCGATGTTTTTCCCAAACAATCCGGAAGGTCTTACCATGAGAATGGCGATCAAGATGACAAAAGCAATGGCGTCCTTGTCAATGACCATCCCTGACAAAAATCCGTCACTTAACGCTTCCACGATACCCAAAATCAAGCCACCTACAACGGTTCCCGGTATCGAGCCCAATCCCCCGAGTACCACTACACAAAATGCTTTTAAGCCTGGGATCGTACCCATCGTCGGGAAAATCGAGTTGTAGGTGAGTGCGACTAATACGCCCCCAACGGAAGCCAGTGCAGAGCCGAGCATGAAAGTGGCAGAGATGACCCGATTGACGTTGACCCCCATGAGCGATGCTGCACGAATATCCTGGGCCGCTGCTTGAATGGCCACACCCAGTTTAGTGAATCGAAGAAACGCGTACAAAAGGCCGAGCGCCAAAATTCCCGCAATGATAATAAACAGCTTGGTATTGGGCAACGAAATCGTTTCTGTGATCTGCACGACTGTCACGTTTATCCCCGCTTGTGGAAACGGTCTTGTGTCAGACGTAAACAAGATTTGAAACAGATTTTCTAAAAAGATCGAAATCCCAATCCCGCTAATCAACGTCGTGATGGGATGTGATCCCCTGAGTGGACGATAGGCAAACCGTTCGATGGACATCCCTGCCAAGGCTGATATCACCATGGCAAACAACAAAGCCACGAGGAAATGCATGTGCAGGTACATGATTCCGATCATCGCAGCAAATGCACCAACCATATAGATCACGCCATGTGCAAAATGAAGGAGCTTGAGGATCCCGTAAATCATTGTCAACCCAACCGCTATCAAAATGTAAATAAACCCGAGTGCAATGCCATTGAGTAATTGCTGGGCAAGCATAGTAGTGATCACACCTTTTCCCCAAGATGATGCGAGGAGAAAAGACAAGCGCACCATCGCACATCTCTCATCCTCCTCGCGGCTATCCGTCCCATTTATTTCGCGGTCACAAAGTCAAATTTCCCATCTTTGACTTTTACAAAAATCACGGGTTTGACGACTTCATGGTCCTGAGCAAAGGAGATCTTGCCTGATGTCCCCTCCAGATCCTTGGTCTGGCTGATAGCGTCTGCCAGCTTCTCACGATCCGCCCCTACTTTTTTCAGCGCATCGATAATCACCAGTGCAGCATCATAGCTTTGGGAAGCGACCATTCCCGGTTCATCCTTGCGAGCTCCCGTCCAATCGGCTACGAAATCCTTCACAACCTGGCGAGTGTCTTTCAAATAGAACGAAGTGGTCAGAATGGTTCCTTCTGCGTTGGCAGTGGCCAGTTCTGGATATTTGGGTGTGTCCAATCCATCGACACCGATAAGCGGTACAGATAGCCCTACTTCCTTGACCTGATTGGCAATCGCTGCTGCCTCATTGTAATAACCGACAATGTAGAGAGCATCGGGCTTGGTCATCTTCACGGAGGTCAAAAGGGAGCTGTAGTCCTTGTCGCCAAATTTGAACGCGCTCTCGTAAACGACTTTGCCTTGCAGCTCTTCCAGCTTGCTCTTGAATGCTCCAACGATCGACGTGCCGTAGTCTGCTTCTACATATAGGATCGCGATATTTTTCATTTTCAGGTCACTGACCACATATTCAGCCATGGCTTCCCCTTGGACTGGACCCGTGTAGATGACCCGATTGATGTACTTTCCACCTTTTGTTACATCTGGGTGGGTGGCGATTGAAACGACCATGGGAACCTTGGCTTCTTGCACCTTGGCTGCCACTGTTTTCGAAGAGCCGCTGTATGCCCCATCGATGATGGCTGTTACCTGATCTTTATTGATCAGCTTTTGCACAGCTTTCATCGCTTCCTCTGGCTTGCCTTGATCATCTTCAGCTACCAGCTTGAGTTTCTTACCGTCCAAGCCGCCAGCTGCATTGAATTTGTCAATTGCGAGCTGTGCGCCATTCAGACTGTTCGTTCCATCTGTAGCCGCGTACCCTGTGAGTGGTCCATACCAGCCGATTTTGATCGTTTCTCCCCCGCCATCGCTAGCGGAATCCCCGGATTGTTTTCCACAACCTGTCATCAGTAGTGCCAGTCCTAAGAAGCCTGCCGCAAGCAATTTCCCTTTTTTCATCTGAACGCCCCCTTTTTCTGCTTGTTAGTTAGCTGCTGCCCCCTGATTTCGGTGAGTTTGATACCAGCTGCGGATCAGGCTGACTGTGTACATCCCTGTATTGATCAGATTCTGTACGCTGATGTGTTCGCGGAAAGTGTGAATGTTCCGAAATCCGTTACCCAGCGTAATGCAGGTCAATCCATTCTCATTCAACACATTCGTGTCTGCTCCGCCCAACGTCCGCGTCAGATAGTAATCTACCTGGATATCCTCAGCCGCTTGAACCGCATTTTGCCCCAACGTCGTCTCCTGCCCGACATGAAAGCCCAAATATTTTTTCTCAAATCGAACATTCGCTGTTCCACCGTGTTCTTGCGCGACTCTCTCTGCTGTTTCCTTCATGGCATTTAATTGATCAACCAAGCCTTGTTCTGTAAAGCTACGGACTTCACCAATCAGCTCTACCTGACCGGGGATAATCGATGACAACTCTCCACCCTGAATCATTCCGATATTGGCGAGCGTATCCTCACTGATTTTCCCGAGCGAAAGCTGTTTCAACACATCTGCAGCAATGAGGAAAGCGTTGATCCCTTCTTCCGGATTCAATCCGATGTGGGAAGACTTTCCGTTCAGCTCTACGTAGATTTTGCTGCTGAAAGGACCTTGCAGAATAATTTGTCCGACATCGCCGCTGCTGTCGAATACATAGCCTTCCTTGCTTTGGATCAGCGAATAATCCATATGCCGTGAACCGGTCAGTCCCCTTTGTTCGTTTACCGTCAGGATCAACTCGATTGGACCACATGGCATGCCAGCTTCCTGGATGGATTGGACCGCTTCCAGATAGGCAGCGAGTGCCGCACGATCGTCTGCTCCGAGAATGGTCGTACCATCCGAATAGATGATGCCGTCTCGAATTTCCGGCTTTAATCCTTCTGTCGGAAGCACAGTATCCATGTGTGTGGAGAAAAACATGGGTCGTACGGATGGGTCTGTCCCTTCCCAGTAGGCGACCAGATTTCCACATTCCCCATCAAATTGCCTGTGCGCTTCATCGAATCGGATGGAAAAACCCATTGCCTCCAATCGCGGCACGAGGTAATCCGCGATGCGCTGTTCCTTCCCACTCGGACCATTTAGCTTGGCTAACTCCAGAAAGTCGCGCAGCAATCGTTCTTCATTAACGAGTGAAACCTTTTGGATTGTCATCGTACCCATCCTCTCTTTTTTAAACGTGTAAGAACTGATAAGTACAAACGCTTATGAGTTCATGCGCGATGATGGTTTATCGTTTTCTTAATGCCAAGCGAGCTGGGCAGGCGTCCTTGTCTGGTTTACCACCACTTTTCCACGCTTGATGACTTGCTCGACGACGTTGCTCCCTAACCAGTAGATGACATTCTCATAGGTAGGCGTATCCCAAATTTGCAGATCAGCCAGTTTGCCTATTTCGATGGAGCCGCGGTCATGTGCCAAGCCAAGTGCCTTCGCACTTCCGATCGTGGCAGCACGGATCGACTCGGCCGGTGACAAGGCATACAGACGGCAAGCGAGCATCATGACAAACTGCATGGATTCCGTCCAGCAGGCCGGACACAGGTCGGTGGCCAGTGCTACTGTCATCCCTGAATCAATCATCGCTCGGGCATCAAACGGCTTTTTGTGCTTGACCGCAAAATCCAGAGCAGGCATGATCACACCGGGGACTCCCGCCTCGGCCAGCTTGCGCATCACTGCGGGAGGCGTGTAATTCAAGTGGTCTGCTGAGATCACTTGCATATCTGCTGCGAGATCTGAACCGTAAATATAAGAGTAGGCATCCGTATGAATTTTCGGGAGTAAACCTGCCTTTAGGCCCGCTTCCAAAATACGCGCCGATTCTTTTGCATCAAAATGGCTGTCCTCGCACCAGACATCGCAGAACGTTGCCAGCTTGCGTTCGCTGACTAGTGGAATCATTTCTTCGATGACGATATCCATGTACGTTTCTTTTGGCATGTCTTTCGGCCAACCGTGCGCCCCCAAAAACGTACTAATCACATCCATCTCGAGCTCCTGGTGCAGGAGCGCATTCACATCGAGCATTCGCAGCTCATCGATGGTGTTGAAGCCATATCCAGTCTTGATTTCCACCGTCGTCGTACCTGCCTGCAGCATTCGATTCAGTCTTCCCTGCGCAGATTCAAACAGCTCCTCCAAGCTGGACTGCCTGGTCATGTCGACGGATACCTGCACGCCTGTCTGGATGCCCATCTGCTTTAATTTCTCTGGGTCACTCACTGTCATTTTTGCTGCGTACTCTCTCACTCGCGATCCACCAAATACGGCATGCGTATGACTGTCGACAAAACCGGGCGCCACTACTTTCTGGGTCGCATCGATGACAAGAGCTTTGCTTGAATCGATCTGCGCGAGGACGCTCTCACGGTCTCCTACAGCAATGATCTTCTCCCCAGCTATTGCCACCCAACCATCTGTGATGAGTCCGACCGAATTCGCTTGATCCCCCTGGCACGTTACGACCTGGGAAGCATTTGCGATGATCAGATCTGCTTTTTGTTTTTGTTGTTCGAGCACTTATCATCCACTCCTTAGCCATTTGCTCATCCAGCCAACACTCTGTTTACAAACAGGCTTTATCCATTCGCTTGTACGGTCTGCCAACCTAACAGCTGTTCCGCTTGAAGGTGTCGATCTTGCATGAGGAGAGCGCGGATGCGGCTCGATGAGATAATCTCTCCAGAAGAGCAAAGAATAGAGTCTAGCACGTTGACCGGAAACGACTCTCGCAAGGTGTTGATGTCTCCCCCTCTATTGCTCCCAAACCGAAAGTCGTGCCCTACCCAAATTTCCAGCGGATGCAAGTCTCGCAGCTCCCTAAGAAACGAGCTTCCTTCTCGCGTAGAATACTCGGCATCAAACCCAGCCACGACGACATGATCGACTGACAGGTACTCTAGCCTGTGAAGCTTTTCTTCGATCGTGGTCAACTGCATCGCCTGTTGAAAGAAGACCCTCGGCGGCGGATCAAATGTATACACAACCAAAGGTACTCCCAACACCAATGCGCGTTTTCGTGCTTGGCAGATCAGCGCTTGATGCCCCCGATGTACCCCATCCAATGCGCCTATCGTCATGACTGATGCAGATAGCTTGCACGTACCGGCAGTGTGCACTTGCATGTAGACCACTCCTTTGTTCCTACCGTAGCGGATACGTCATCCATAACCGCATCCTCTTATCTCCCCATACTTTTTCTAACCGGTCAAATCAGCCCTTGCTCCTTCCTTTTTGTCTCGTCTATTTTTGCATGGCCAATTCTGCTTTTGCGTCCGTTTCGAGATGGGCGGCCTTCGTAACCATGTCGCGAACCGGGTTCAGATCAAAATGGTTAAATGCGGCCATGTATTGTGCAAAAGGTGGCGCTTGCGCAAACAGTTCAAATGTAATCTGATGCCCTCCATATGCGGAATTCAGAAGATCGCGTGCGAAGTAGAGCAATTTCGTGCGCTTCTCTGGGGTCCAACCGCCATCTAGCGTGTAGTATTGATCGATGTATTCTTTAATTTGCGGATCAGTGATGGTCGCAGAATCAGGGGTGACTGCGAGCTGACCGCCGACGAGCTCCCGGCACAGATGGGCCATTTTCGGGAAGTTGGTCAACGCATAGAGGCGGCCTGTATACAACAGAGACTGGTTCGGCATCATCAGTCCACCTGCGCTTTTTTGTGCATTCGCGACAGCTGCAGTCAAATGAGCATTGATTGTTTCCCTGTAGCAAATGAGCTGGGAGATTTTTTCTTGGACGGCCGGAATCTTCGTCAGTCCCGTTTGCTCCACGTTCAACAGCGCAGTACCTAGTAAGAAATCTGCTCGACGTTGCAGACGCAAGACATAGTTAAAGGCCGAGTAGCGGTGAACGGTCTTTCGAATATATTGAGCAGACTCCAGATTGCCGTGGAACAAAACGTTTTCCCAAGGAATCAAGACGTCATCGAAAACGAGCAGCGTATCAATCTCATCAAAGCGAGTCGACAGCGGATAATCCACGGGGTTTTTGCCTGTTGAGAGCGGGGTCCGGCAGATATGCTTGAGACCGGGCGCACCCATGTCAGCAATGAAGCCACATGCATACGGCGTCATGCTTTGATCTGTCCAGTTTGAAATGGTTGGCTTTACAAACGCCTGGTGTGCGTAGGCGGCAGCAGTCTCAAACTTGGCTCCGCGAACGACGATTCCTTTGTCATTTTCCTCTACCACATGCAACAAGGTTCCTGCTGCTTTTCCTTCAAACAGCTTGCTTCGATCCCCTTTTGGATCTGTGTTGGCCGATACGTGGAACAAGTCCAGGCGAGCGATTCGGTCTACGTGGTTTTTAATATTCTCGGCATACGTCGGATCGATTTCGTTCAGACGGTCTTGTGCGTCGTACAGGGACCACATTTCACCGATTGTCTCATCGCCTACCCGGTACACGACGCCACCCAAGTCATCCAGCACCGTATCCACATAGGTGCGGATGGCTGTCAGATCCTCTTTGGCTTTTGGCAGCTTATAAGCACGGCAGATGGTTTCGCCGTCTTCTAGCTTCGTTGTGCAAACGTCCGCATAACGCGCTTCATGGTTCATGTCGTACATACGCGCTTTCGTCTCGATGATCGGTTGAAAAGCTGGATGCTCTGCTATGTTCTTTACTCGTTCCCCGTTGATGTACACCTCGCGTCCATCATTCAAAGACTCTTTATATTGCTTGCCTGTCATCAATGCCATCGCGCATCCTCCTCATTTTTACACTCGGTCTGTTGAATCTTAGTTATTTGCCAGTTTCGTCGAATCGCCCGAACTTTCCACGATAGTAGGTCAGTGGCGCATTCTCATAAGCCACCGCACTCTGGACTTCCGCTAGAAAGACGCTATGTGTTCCTCCCGTTACTTCTTCCACGACGCGGCATTCAAAATGTGCGAGTACGTCTTGGATCAACGGGACTTCTAGCTCTCCGTATTCAATGTCGGTTCCCTGAAACTTATCGGTCTGGGGTTGTGCGAACTTGCGTGCCAGATCCCCTTGTTTTTCCTGTAGAATATTGACTCCAAATTTCTTCGCCTTTGAGATCGCGTGGCATGTGCCGGTATTTTGGTTCACACACACCAGTACCATCGGTGGATCGAGGGAAACGGATGAAAATGCGCTCGCGGTAATGCCCCAATTGGTTTCATCCTGCCTCGTTGTAATGATGGTAACCCCACTCGTAAAATGACCGACGATGTTCCGGAATGCATCCCGGTCCACCAACTGCTCACTGCTCGGATTCATCTCGGTACGGTTTGTACCCATTTGCCTTTTCCCCTTTCAAGTCCATGCTGTCTGCTTTTGTCATTCGTGGTGTATAGTAACCTCCTCCTATCCCTGGCACCTCTGTCTTTGTGAGTCGCCAAACGTAAGTAGCAAGGACCGTGCCAAATGCTTCTTTTTTATTTTTTTCGCTTGCTGTTTTCGATCAAATGCGAGGGGAATCGCGTCAGAATATCTTTGTCATAGCAAGGGATTCCATGTCCCTTCATGCTGCTCCCCTTCTTTCTATTTTCCGCCCTGATTTTTTGCAGAAGTGTCCCATCCCCATTTGCAATTCATGAAAATCTCGTGTACATTCATTTTGCCATTATTTAAAATAGTAAAAACTATTTGCGCCTTTAACGCCCCAAACATTATCAGACATCAGGAGGTATGAGATGATTGCAACAGCGCTGGGTCAGTTGCTAAAGAGCTTCGCGGAACACGTAATCATTGCCGATGACAGTGACGATGCACTCTGGTTTGATGAATCTGTGGCTGAACTTTTCCCGTTGCGAACAGGGGAAAACGTCTTCTCAGCGTTGTCTCTTCCGACAGCAAAGAAAGCAAAACCGTCCCTTTCCATCCAGGGTAAAGACAGCAAAGAATATTTGCTGCAAAGACATCTGTTTGCGCAAAACGAGCAAAACCTCCAAATCCTTTTGCTCAATTGCGCTACGGATGTCGCCCGGCAGCAGCAGCTCAAACTCGTTTGCTATGAGGAAATTCTCCAATCCATGAACGAGGGAATTGTGCTGAGTGATTCGGAAGGAAAGGTACTTTTGTACAATAAGGCGCAGGAAAAACTGGAGGGAATGAAGCAAGAGGAGATGGTCGGCAAATATTTGTGGGATGCCTATAAATACTACGATCCAAAGCTTTCCGAGCACCAACGTGTCCTGCAAACGCGCAAGCCGATCATCAGCCGATACGGTGTGCATTCTTGTATCGCAAACATCACTCAGCCTGTGAAATACAGCTCTTATCCGATTATCAAAGACAATCAGGCTCTCGCCGTCTTTTCCATTAGCATCAACGACTTTCACCTAAAGCATTTGCTGGATGAAACGATCGAAGTCAAACGAAACATCATCATCCCGAGCACCTTTGAGAAGAGAGTGCTTCATAACGGAACGACATACACCTTTGACAATATCAAAGGAAAAAGCCCTGCCCTCAAAAAGATCATTCGAGAAGCGCAAAATATCGCCGCCCACCAGACCGATGTGCTGATTGTCGGTGAAACCGGGACGGGGAAGGAATTATTTGCGCAAAGCATTCACAATTACAGCAAACGGGCGAGCAGTCCATTTGTCGCGATCAACTGTGCCGCCATTCCGGAAAACTTACTCGAAAGTACCTTGTTCGGCACAGTCAAAGGTGCATTCACTGGCGCGACCAACCAAATGGGGCTATTCGAGCATGCGCAGGACGGCACCCTCTTTTTGGACGAGATCAATTCCATGCCGCTCATGCTGCAATCCAAGCTCATTCGCGTCCTCGAGGAACGGGAAATCAGGAGACTCGGTACCAATTCCGTCACGCCGATTCACTGCAAAATCATTAGTGCCTCCAACGAAGATCCGAAAAAATTGATCGAAAACCAAAAGCTACGTTCCGACCTCTATTACCGAATTGCCCGCACAAGTCTATTGATCCCGCCCTTGCGTGATCGCGTAGAAGATCTAGAAGTTCTCATCGATTATTTTATCCTCACCTCCAGCAGAAAGCTGAGCAAACAAATCAAGAGCCTGACCCGGGAATTGCAGCAAATATTGCTTCATTACCGTTGGCCCGGAAATATACGTGAGCTTGCCCATGCTATCGACAATCTCGTCATCAATGCGGATTCGGACGATGTCCTCCTGGATACAGAGCACCTCCCCATGTATTTAAAAGTTTTTTTTCAAAGTATGGAGAATCAAGAGATCTATCAAAAGACCAAAAGCACACGTCCTATCAAAACCGCGATCAATCCTGCGCAAAAGCGTCTGATTCAGCAAACGTTGGAGAGCGTCAACTGGAGTGTGACCAAGGCTGCCAAAATTCTCGGAACGACCCGTCAAAACCTCCAATATCACATTCGCAAGCTCGGCATTAAAAACCACGGAGATGGAGATCAATGACTTGAATGGCAATCCTTTCATCTGGATACCTTATCTACGGGATGACCAGAACGAGACTATTTGGAACGGAGGATAGCCATTGGATCTAAAAGGGAAAAATGCCCTGATTACAGGGGCTGGAAAAGGAATCGGACGAGCCATCGCGCTGGCTCTCGCAAAGGAAGGGGTGCGTGTCGGTCTCGTCTCCCGCTCGGCCTCTGATTTGGAAGAGCTCGCTTCTACGATTTCTACACAATTCCAGACGAAAACGAGCTATGCTCCTGCAGACGTATCCAAACGAGATGAGGCTCTCGCTGCCTACAATCACATCAAGCATGATCTTGGGCCGCTGGATATTTTGATCAACAATGCGGGGATTGCGAGCTTTGGTACGGTCACCCAGATGCCCCCGGAAGAGTGGGACCGAATTATCCAGGTGAACTTGTATGGAACCTACCATATGACCTATGTGGCTTTACCGGATATGATCGACCGAAACAGTGGTTCGATCCTGAATATCGCTTCGACTGCTGGAGAGCGCGGTTTTGCAACCGGCTCTGCGTATTGTGCTTCCAAATTTGCTGTAATGGGCTTTACTGAGTCCGTCCTGCAAGAGGTGAGGAAAAACAACATCCGGGTAACTGCCCTCACCCCTAGTACCGTGAATACGGAATTAGCTGCAAATGCTGGCTTGAAGATCGGCGAAGAACATCGTATGCTGCAGCCCGAGGACGTCGCGGAGCTGGCTCTCGCCACACTACAATTGCCTGATCGGGTATTTGTCAAGACAGCAGGCATCTGGACAACCAATCCACAATGACAGGACAGGCGTGCTCCCTCTAAACAGGTAGCACGCCTTGCTTGTTTTCTGCAAAATAGAAGAGATGCACCTTGCACATTAGTCAACATATTGACGAATTACTGACATCCCTTTAAGATAGTCCATATGTTGACTATTTCCAAAGGAGATACTATGTCGTGGATGGAAAAGTAAGCATTATCCTAAACATGCTGCGCCTGTCTGCCCTGATTAATCGAATGGGCTTAAAGCTGGTGGAAGGAACGGGTTTATCCAGCGTTCAGCAGTGGCAGTTGCTTGGTATTATTTCTCGAAATGAAGGCATCACCTTGAGTAAGCTCAGTGAAGAGACCCTCGTCACCAAGCAAAACATGACGGGACTCATCGAACGTATGGGAAAAGGCGGTTGGGTCACGACCTGGAGCGATCCGACAGACAAGCGTTTGACGCGGGTTCGCATAACAAAGAAAGGGAAAGAAACGTTGGAAATGATGCAGCCACGAACGAAGGAGAGCAACGAAGTGACCTTTCAAGCCTTTCGTGAGGATGAGCTGGTAATGATGGAAGAGATGCTGGAACGCCTTGCTCGTTCCTTGCGTGTGCAATTAGATGGGAAGGAGTAGAAAAAAATGACTGCTTATCAGAAAAAAATCACGGTCGCACTCTTGATCGCTACTTTTCTCTCAGCGATTGAGGCTACGATTGTGAGTACGGCTATGCCGACTATCGTCAATAAACTTGGGGGATTGGAGCTCATTAGCTGGGTGTATGCCATTTACTTGCTCACATCCGCGGTAACGACACCTATTTTCGGGAAAATCGCCGACCTGTTTGGGCGGAAAAAAGTTTTTTTATTTGGGTGCTCCCTCTTTTTGATTGGGTCCATGCTATGCGGACTGTCACAAAGCATGGAACAACTAATCCTTTTCCGCGCCATTCAAGGTATCGGGGCTGGTGCCGTCGTCCCGATTACTTTTACGATTATCGGTGACATTTTTACATTTGAGGAACGCGCACGTGTGCAAGGTCTCTTTGCATCTATCTGGGGAGTCGCAGGGATCTTTGGTCCCTTAGTTGGCGGATTCTTTGTGGATTATGTAAGCTGGCACTGGATCTTTTATATCAATATTCCTTTTGGGCTGCTCTCCATTTGGTTGATTACGAAAAACCTGCATGAGAATCTGGAAAAAAGAAAGCGGAAAATCGATTATGGTGGGGCTATTACCTTCACGATCGGTACAACAGCCCTGCTCTATGCTCTGTTGTCTGGCGGCAATGAATATGCCTGGAATTCTACTCCGATCATCTCGCTTTTGATTGTGACGGTTGTGTTTTTAGTTGTGTTTTTTGCGATTCAGATACGTCATCCAGAGCCGATGATTCCTATCCAGTTGTTTCGCATTCGCGAAGTATCGCTTCCTAATCTCATCTCTTTTCTAGCGAGTGCCATCCTTATCGGCATCACCGCTTATCTCCCTTTGTGGATCCAGGGCGTCTTGGAAAAAGGCGCGATCTATTCAGGCTTAATCCTGATGCCGATGTCTATCGGGTGGCCGATCGGTTCCACGGTCGGTGGACGTTTGCTCGTTCGCTATGGCGCCAAGCCCATTTCATTTATCGGCATTCTCTTTCTTGTGATCGGAACCTTTTGCCTGACTTTCATCACGATCTCGACTCCCCCTTGGGTCATTCTGGGCATTGTCTTCGTTATGGGGCTTGGGTTTGGTTTATCCATCACCATTTTCACGATCGTCGTCCAATCTTCTGTCGACTGGAGCTTGCGCGGAGTCGCCACCTCTTCCAACACTTTTTTACGGACGCTGGGGCAAACATTCGGTGTCGCTGTCCTGGGAACGATGTTAAACCAGCAAATCGCAAGTCATTCGGAGGCAGGGATGCAAGTGCCACCTGCCGTTCTAGCTGCTGGTATTCACCAAAATTTTGTATTGGTTGCCGCCTTGGCGCTCGTTTGCTTGTTCATCACTTTCTGGATTCCCAAGAAAAATCCACAGCCTGCTCAATCGTAAAAGAATGGATAACGAATTAGCTTCACCTCTATAGAGAAAGAAGGGATTTCCTTGCATCAATATCTCGCACACATCGGCTCTTTTCCCATACGGTCGTACAGCCTGATCTTTGTACTGGCGATCGCTTTGGGCGTGGGCGTGACCCTCACATTAGCCAAGCTGCAAAAGAAAGAGGAATTGGGCAATCATCTCATGAACTTGCTTGTCCCCATGATGGTGGGAGCTATCATTGGTTCGCGTTTTTGGGCCGTCTTTTTCTTCGATTGGGATTTTTACTCCAAGCATCCAGGGGAAATCATCGCCATTTGGCACGGTGGGCTGTCCATTCAGGGTGGAATCGTGGGGGCCATTCTGGTTGGGATTTGGTACGTCCGTAAGCATAAGCTCTCGTTCTGGGAGTTGGCTGATTTATGCGCGCCTGGATTGATTTTGGGACAAAGCATTGGTCGAGATGCCAACCTGATGAACGGGGATGCCTTTGGAGACCCGACTGGAAGCAATTTCGGCATATTGTATCCGGAAGGGACGAACGCTCGCGCTACTTTCGGCGATCAACCGCTGTGGCCAGCTGAAGTATGGGAAGGGCAAATGGATATCATCATCTTTGCCCTGCTCCTCATCCTCATGCGTAAACAACTCAAGCGCGGGTATCTATTTCTCGCCTACAACGTCCTTTACAACTTGGGACGTTTCTTGTTGGAGCTGTTGCGTGGCGACTCTCCTCGGTACTTGTTTCACTGGACGGCAGCCCAGTGGACCTCCGTCTCAGTGATCATCCTCTCCTTGATCGCGGGAGTCTATCTGCATTTTCGCTCCCCACGCTTGCAGGATAGCGCCTCTAGATCATAAAACAAATGCCGGCTGACCTTCATGTGGACAGGTTACCGGCGTTTTCTTATTTGTGGACTCTCCCAGCTCAATCGAGCCCGCTGTCATGCCCTATTCATTGCTCTTGGGGACCTGCGGCTTGCGGCTCTCCATAAATATTACGCTGCCTTGTTCATCCCCTTTTCCATTCCAGATGCATGATGAGTTCTTCTCCATGCGTACCCGCATACCTCAATCCTTTATCTACAAATCCCGCTTTCAGATACAAATGGATGGCGGGGATGTTAGTATGGTGGACGGTTAAAATAATTTCGTTCTTGTCAGGGAACGACTGCACTGCGATTTCAGCCAGTGATCGCAGCGTTTCATAGGCGTACCCTTTCTTTTGATGGCGCGCATCGATTGAAAATGACTTGAAAATAAGGGCGTGCTCATTGTTCGTGTACAGATTGCCTGATGAAGCGGTGTAAAACACAAAACAACCGACCACTTGATCATCTGCACAGATGACATACGGCTGGTTATGGGGATCTTCTTGAAAGGTCTCGATGATGTCTGTTGGCAAAGATGTATAGATTGCCTGTTCTTCAGGTAAACAGTATTGGCTGATGGCACTATCGTCGTTTTCGCTATAGGATCTGATGGTGATCCCTGTTTTGCTGGTCATAGCTTCGTCATTCCTTTTCCCTATTTTCTACTTAGCGTCATGATGAAACAGAAAAGGCGCCACGTATGACGCCCGATCATCTCAGCCTTTATTCCCACGGTTCGCGAAAGGCTTCTCGCCTTGATGTAAGGATCCCTTGGAGTTTTTGTCTCAATCGTTGGTACCAGTCTGGGGCTATTTGAATCTCGCTTTCTGTTTCCAACGCTTGCAAAAGTCTGGTAAATTGATAGAGCTGCCCGAATCTTGCGAATTTCGGCATCAGCTGTATTTGCTCCTCATCTATCTCGTTCACGGATCGATACCCGTTCAAGAAAAGAGCCATTTTATCCTCATAGCCCTGGCCTTCTCTCACGTCTGCCACAGCAGTCACGAGATCCATCGCAAACCAATGAATGCAACCACGCATTCACCTGTTCCAGGTCTACTCTTGCTTCGATCTCCAGAGGGTGGCTCCTTTCCAGAGCTGTTTAGTGTGACTTTATCACCTTAACAGAATACCATGACTTTACGCTTTTCCAACATAGCCTATTCGGATCTTTGTGATTGATTGATTACTAACTAATGTTCTTTACGAATTTCTCTTGCACTGGTTCTGTAACGCCTGGATAGTCGCAGAAATTCCTTCCTCAAATGGCGTAGCTGGAATGGCCCCAATCTCCCGCTTATACTTCTCCGCGCTTAAAAGCAACGGCTCTTCCGTCAGATAAAGCATCTCAACAACTTCTTTCATCACCGGAACAAACAGTCCTAGCACTGATAGACCGACCCTTCCAAGCGGGATGACGGGTTTCGTTTGTCCACTCGCTTTACGGGCGATTCGTACGATCTCCTTGCCCGAGATCGTCCCTGTTCCTGGAATATTCCAGTTTTGTCCATAGGTGTGCTCCCTGCTTGCCAGTTCTACAACCATCGTTGCTGCATCCGGCAAGTACACATACTCGCGAGGAATGACCATATTACCGATGAAAAAGGCAGGTTTTCCTTCCGCGATCGCTTCTAGTGTCGATCCCAAATAAGAAGCTTGGTTGGCAGTTGGTCCGTAATAATCCGGCAAGCGGACAACCATCGTCTGCACGTTGTTCCAGCGTTTGCTAAACAGCATCTGCTCGAATGCCAATCGGATTTTTCCTTTCTTCGTGTGCGGCTGCTTCGGATGCTCCTCGGTCACTTTTCTCATTTGCCTTCTTCCGTACGGATAAATGCCATCTATGGCAACGACCTTCAAGTTCTTCTGCTTGGCTGCCTCCATGACGGATTCACCCAGGGGGAGCAATCTGTCTGCCATTTCGTTGTACGGTACGTTTGCGCAATGAAAGAGAACATCCGTACCCTCCGCTGCTGCTACGATGTCTTGTGGCTTGAAGGCATCACCAACGGCAACTGTGAGGTGTCCTGGATTGCCCAACTCTCCTGCTAGCTGCTCTAGCTTCTGAGGAGATCGACCGAAAGCGATCGTATGAATCCCGCGCTTGATCAGTTCTCCTGTAATAACCGCTCCCGTCCCGCCTGTTGCTCCTACTACTATTGCTCGTTTCAATGATACCAGCTCCATTCGATTTTTTCTCATATATTGTGATTGATCAATCACTAACGTAATTTGAGAATAGGATAAAGTTAGTGATTAGTCAATAACTATTTTGACTGGCTTGTTTCGCCAGCCTACACCTCCATCAATTCCGGCATGTTCAATGCCATCGAGATATTGCACAACATTCCTCTTGCCAGAAAGAGTAACGTCCTCTCCTCTGCGTTTGGAATACCTGCTTTCTGGAACGCTTCAAGCACGATGTGACGGACTTCCCCGAATCCATCTCGCATGGCTTGTCGGATCGATTCTTCCTGAATGGTCTGAGCCTGCATTTGAAGAAGGGTCTCATTCCGATGTGCCTCCAAGATTTTCTTATATGCCTCAATTAATTCAGATTCTAGCTGTTCAGGAGAGGAAGATACGACTACCACCCGGAATGAATCGATGATTCTCGTCCAGGATACTTCCAGTGCTGCCAGCAACAGTGCTTCCTTGGTTGCAAAAAACCGAAAAATATACGGCTGTGATATTTTTGCGCGCTCCGCTACGTGGGCTGTTGTGGCTCGGTAATACCCGCTTTCCGCAAATATTTCGATCGCCGCAGATACGATTTCCGCTTTGCGATTGACTGAGGTCGCCTCTTTTTTGGCCATGATACGCTCTCCTTCTTCTTACTTGTTAGTGATTCATCAATTCCTCTTGAGTGTAACGCATTTCCACAAGCGTTGTAAATCTGATAAAACGAAACCCGTCTCCTCCACTGCGTGGTACGGGCTTTGCATTTTCTATCTGATCAAATTCACTTTTGGGAATCGTTACCTTCTGTGTCTAGGAAGAGTCTGCGGTCTAATCGACAACCCCATATGGTTCTTTCCATCCATCAAAAAAGAAGCAAAGCGACAAAACGCCTTACTCCTTCATGAAATGCATTGCTTGTATGAAACCTGCCATGCCACGTGCTCCTTTCACGATGTTGGCCCCGGTGCATTTCTTTGCTCATTCCCATACGGAGTATGCAGCCATTGAAATAACGTCCCTGTCTGCAGCGCCTCGGAAAGTTTAAACTGATTGATGTACGGATCGGGTGGAAACGGGTTTACAGGGGCAATAGGATGATGGCTTGCAGTGCTTCGGTTCGTCGGGCGCAGTCCATGGACAATTGGATCCCTGTTCACAAGTCGTCCTCCTTCTTTGCTTTGTTCGCACGATTTTCTTCTTCCAGAATGAAAAGTGCTTCGCGGAAGCGTTGGGAGTGAACAATTTCCCGCCCGCGCAAATATTTCAGAACCTGACTCACATCCGGGTCATCTGTGAGGTTGATCAACCACTGATAGGTCGCCCTTGATTTCTCCTCTGCAGCGATGTTATCGGCCAGGTCAGCAATGGGATCTCCCTTGGTCTGGATGTATGCGGCTGTCCACGGTACGCCATTGGCATCCGTGTAGAACAAGGCTTTGTCGTGGTCGGCGTAATGTGCCCCCAGCCCTGCTTCCCGCATCTGCATAGGAGTTGCGTCTTTGAGCAGCTTGTAAACAAGTGTAGCAATTACCTCCAAGTGCCCCAGCTCTTCTGTTCCGATGTCCGTTAATAGCGCCTTGATCCTCTTGTTTGGCATCGTGTAGCGCTGATTCAAATAACGCAGTGCAGCAGATAGTTCCCCGTCCGGCCCGCCGTAT
>JARDZO010000242.1 GCA_029240815.1 Brevibacillus sp. | reverse complement strand
TTAGTCCGCGGTCTGATGCCTAAATAACGCAAGGCATTCAAGTACGCCCTATGCTTTTCTTCTGCTACGAGCACTTCCCCATAAAACGCCTCGTCTATTTCTGTGCCTTTAAAGAGATTGTACTTTACCAGTATATCTTCATGTACGGAAAAAGCATACTCATCATCGAGATCAATGTGATAACGCTGCTTTTGCTTGTTATCCCGATGAACGGCAGTGATCGTTCCGCTTTTCATCGCGCTCCCTCCTCCCCTCTATACGTTAACAAAACAGCCTGTCGCGTCGACAGGCTGCTTCTTGAGCACTCGCTTACTCTAAATCAAAGGCTGGTTCTTCGTCCTGTTCAGGATCAACTACAGCTTCCCCTTCCGGAATAGAGCCAGGATTGAGGCTGAAATACTCACGGACTTTCGTTTCGATCTGAGCGGCAACGTGCGGGTTCTCTTTCAGGTAAATTTTTGAATTTTCGCGACCTTGTCCGAGACGCTCTTCATTGAAGGAGTACCATGCTCCGCTCTTTTGTACCACATCGATCTCAGAACCAATGTCGAGGATGCTACCTTCTCTGGAGATCCCTTCGCCGTACATGATGTCTACTTCGGCAACCTTGAATGGTGGAGCCACTTTATTTTTCACGACTTTAATCTTGGTTTTGCTACCCAAGATGTCATTGCCGACTTTGATAGACTCAGCCTTACGCACATCCAGACGTACGCTGGCATAGAACTTGAGGGCACGCCCACCTGGAGTTGTTTCCGGGTTACCGAACATGACGCCTACTTTTTCACGAAGCTGGTTGATAAAGACCGCGATAGTCTTTGACTTGTTGATTGCGCCGGAAAGCTTGCGCAGAGCCTGAGACATCAGACGAGCTTGGAGACCAACGTGGGAATCACCCATCTCTCCTTCGATCTCTGCTTTTGGCACCAATGCAGCTACCGAGTCCACTACGATAATATCTACAGCGCCAGAGCGCACCAATGCTTCTGCGATTTCCAATGCTTGCTCACCGGTATCAGGCTGAGACAGCAGCAGCTCATCAATATTTACACCCAGCTTAGCAGCGTACACAGGGTCCAGTGCATGCTCGGCATCGATAAAGGCAGCTTGTCCACCCTGTCTCTGTACTTCCGCAATCGCATGGAGGGCTACTGTTGTTTTACCCGAAGACTCAGGACCGTAAATTTCAACAATCCGACCACGTGGGAACCCGCCCACCCCAAGTGCGATATCAAGAGCAAGCGCACCACTGGAGGTAGTGGAAATTTGAATGTTGGACACTTCTCCCAACTTCATGATGGAACCTTTTCCGAACTGTTTTTCTATTTGACGCAAAGCACTTTCCAAAGCTGCGCGACGATCTGACAAATGGTACACACCCTTTCACATTCGCTTCTGTTTTTCTTGTTTCCATCATACATCGAGACAGAACGGTTTGCCAAGTGTTTTTTGCGAACAAATATTCGCATCATAAAAAGACAGCCATCCGCCGATGTTTTTGGCGAAATGACTGTCTTTTCCCGTTAACAGACAATGCTTAGGAACGCTTTGCTCCACGTGGCTTCGCTGGCTCCAGATTGATTCTTTTGCCGTTGATGCGTGTCTGACGCAAAGATTCATACACGAATGCCGCAACCTCTTCCGGTACTTCCACAAAGGTGAAGCTCTCGAAAATATCGATGCGTCCAACCGCTTTTCCAGGTATCCCTACGGATTCGGAAATCTCGCGAACGAGATCCTGCGGCTTCATGTTTGCATTGCGTCCCACGTTCAGGAAGAAACGAACCATGCCTTTAGCAGCACCTGTTTCTCCAAAGTTGTACGCTTCTGCCTCTTGGGATTGGCCAGCTTCACTGTGGAATGCAAGATGCAGTGCTGCTGCAGCTACTTTCTCTGCAGGGTATTGCCCAACCAGAGTTTCCGCTACTTTTTGATACATATCTGCGATCGCATCGCTTTCCAGCAAGCTGGTCAATTGCTCACGCAGCTGCTCTTGCTTGCGCTCTGCCACTTCCTCAAGCGATGGAACATTGCGGGACATCACTTGCGCTTTTGTTTGCTTTTGGATGAACATCATTTGTCTTACTTCCCGTGGAGTCACCAAGGTCATAGCAATCCCTTTGCGACCTGCACGACCTGTACGGCCAATGCGGTGTACGTAGCTTTCCGAGTCTTGCGGAATATCGTAGTTGATTACGTGCGATACGTTCCCAACGTCGATGCCGCGAGCCGCTACGTCAGTCGCGATGAGGAACTCGATGGAGCCTTCACGGAAAGCGTTCATGACTTTATCGCGCTGCGCTTGCGACAGGTCCCCATGCAAACCATCAGCCAGGTACCCGCGAGATTGAAGAACTTCAGTGAGTTCGTCTACGCCGCGTTTGGTGCGGCAGAAGATGATGCCCAACTCCACATCTTCACTGTCCAGGATGCGGCAAAGGCTTTCCACTTTATTGCGATCGAACACTTTGTAATACACTTGCTCGATCAATGGAGCAGTTACTTCTTCACGGCTTACGGCGATGGTTTGCGGTTGCTTCATGTAGCGAGTCGCCAAACGCTTGATTTCTGGAGGCATTGTCGCGGAGAACAGCAGAGTCTGACGCTCTTCCGGCATTTGGGTAATGATGGTCTCGATGTCCTCGATAAAGCCCATGTCCAGCATCTCATCCGCTTCGTCAAGGACGAGGGTATGTACATGATCCAGTTTCAAGGTCTTACGACGAAGATGGTCCATTACACGGCCCGGTGTACCTACGACAATTTGAACACCTTGGCGCAGTGCACGGATTTGATGACCGATGGATTGACCTCCGTAGATAGGCAGTGTACGCACCTTGTTGTACTTGGAAATGCGCAGCAGTTCTCCCGCTACTTGAATGGCTAGCTCACGAGTAGGCGTCAATACGATCGCCTGAACGCGGTTTGCCTGGCTTACTTTCTCCACAAGCGGAATCCCGAATGCAGCAGTCTTACCTGTACCAGTCTGTGCTTGACCGATCAAATCTCCGCCATCCAGCACCTTTGGAATGCAAGCTTCCTGGATCGGTGATGGTTCTTCAAACCCCATGTCATGAATGGCTTGAAGAATAGATTTATGTAAAGGAAAATCAGAAAAAATCGTCATGAAAACGTCACCTTTCTTTTTGCATTTGCAGCGCGTAAAACAGCGCGAATTTGGCGGCACGGCCAACGATTGCCTGCCTTCTTCCCGCAAGTCGCAGCTCTTTTACCACCGTCGGCAGACCTTCCGCCGCGATACCTACGTAGACCAGCCCGACAGGCTTGCCTTCGGATGAATCGGGTCCGGCCACACCAGTTACCGAGATCCCATAAGTCGATCCCAGTTTCTCCCTTACCTGTTCAGCTAGTAGCTGGGCTGTTTTTTCACTAACAGCACCATCCGTATTCAATACCTCCTCAGGGACACCGAGGACTTGATTCTTGACCTCGTTGGTATAGCAGACTATACCGCCTCTGAAAGCGGAGGAACTTCCGGGCACCGAGGTAATCAAAGAAGCCATCGTACCACCTGTGCAGCTCTCCGCACAAGCGATCGTCTCTCCCCTTCGAATAAGCTCCGTGACCAGTACTTCATGCAGAGAGGAATCTTCTCCTGTTCCGTAAATATACTGCCCTACTCGATCGCGAATCTCCTTTTCCACTGGCAAGATCAACGCTTCACCTTCAGCTGCAGACGCTGCTCTCGCTGTGACTCGCAATGTGACTTCAAATTCCTTGGCATATGGTGCAATCGTCGGATTATCCTGCCTTTCAATCAGATCAAGCAGTCTCTCCTCCAATGCTGATTCACCAATACCGTAGAAGCGAAAAACACGAGAATGAAGCACCTGGCTTTCCGGAAGCAGATTCGTCAGGTACGGCATCACGTAGCGAGTCACCATCGGATACAGTTCGCTTGGCGGGCCAGGCAGCAATACGAACGTAGTACTGTCATGACGGATCGCCATACCAGGCGCCATCCCGAAGTCATTGGAGAATACATGGCTACCATCCAAAACAAGTGCCTGCTTTCGGTTGTTCTCCGTCATGACAATGCCACGTTGTGAAAAGAAGTCCTCAATATGCTGCATAGCCGGTGAATCCGTTACCAATCCAACACCGACGTGAGCGGCCACCGTTTCCTTGGTCAAATCATCTTGTGTTGGACCAAGCCCTCCTGAAAAGATGACCAAATCCGACCGCTCCGCTGCCAAACGAATCACTTGCAGCAGCCGCTCCGTATTGTCGCCCACAACCGTGTGGAAATACACCCCGACACCAATTTCAGCAAGTTTTTGCGAAAGAAACTGTGCATTGGTATTAGCAATTTGACCTAATAAAAGCTCGGTTCCCACCGCAGAGCCTTGTGAAAAAAGAGACCAATACCCGCATTACGAGTATTGGATAACGTTGCGATTCTTCGCAAAGTAGTCGTACCCGGAGTAAATCGTGATGATGACCATTGCCCATGTAGCGACCTCGTCAAAGGGAATACCGAGAAACTCAAACGGAAAGTTTCGAATCATAACCACTGTAATGGCTACGATTTGCACCCATGTCTTCAGTTTACCCAGAGCGCTGGCAGCAATAACCTGCCCTTCCGCAGCTGCAATCAACCGCAAACCCGTCACTGCAAATTCCCTACTGATAATGACAATGGCAATCCACGCTTCAAGCCGTTGCATTTCAACTAACGAAATCAATGCCGCCGAAATGAGGAGCTTATCGGCGAGCGGGTCCAAAAACTTGCCAAAGTTCGTTACGATTTTCCGCTTGCGGGCAATATATCCATCGAGTCCGTCCGTACTGGCTGCTAGGATGAACACCAAAGCCGCAATCAGCTCGTTAAACGTCATCGTCAGGCTACCAATCGTAAACGTCCCGATGTTGTAACGCACCAGCAGAAAAAACATAACGACCGGTACCAGGAAAATCCTGGCGAGGGTGATGCGGTTGGCGAGATTCACCTAGACTACCTCCCCAGCTAAATCGTATTCAAAGGAGTGTGTAATCTTAACCTTCGCAATAGAGCCAAGTTCCCCCTTAAAACCGGAGACGAATACCTCACCATCAATTTCCGGGGCATCATACTGCGTACGTCCCACGTAAATGTCATTGCGCCCTTCGTACCGTTCGATCAACACTTCGAGCACCTGACCCACAAAGCGACTGTTACGATCGCCTGCCACTTCACGCTGAATTTCCATCAAGAGGTTTGCACGCTTTTCTTTCGTCTCTTCTTCAACATGGTCTGGCAGTCTGGAAGCAGGGGTGTCGTCTTCGTTGGAGTAGGTAAATACGCCGAGACGATCAAAACGGATGTCTTTTACGAACTCACTCAGACGCGCAAAGTCTTCTTCCGTTTCTCCTGGAAAACCAACAATCAACGACGTGCGCAAAGCTACATCCGGTACTTGCGCGCGGATCTTCGCAACCAGAGCACGAATATCCGTTTGGCGCCCAGGTCGACGCATCCTTTTCAGAATGTGATCCTCAGAATGCTGCAGAGGCATATCCACGTACTTACATACTTTCGGATTCGTCGCGAACGTGTGAATCAACTCGTCCGTAAAGAACCCTGGATACGCATAATGAAGACGGATCCACTGGATTCCGTCCACCTCCGACAAGCGGTTCAACAGTTCAGGGAGCATGAGTTTTCCATCGTAAATGTCTGTACCGTAGTTGGTGGAATCCTGAGCAATTAAGCTTACTTCAACAATCCCCTGTGCGGCAAGATGACGAGCTTCTTCCAGGATGGATTCGATCGTACGGCTGCGAAATCCTCCGCGCATCAGAGGGATACTGCAAAAGGTACAGGCGTTATCACAACCCTCTGCAATCTTAATGTATGCAGAGTAGGTACCTTCCTTCACTTTCCTCTTTACCACATCTTCGTACGTAAAAATCGGGTTACCCACAAAAATGGGACGTCTGCCTTCGAGCGACTCTTCGATGATCCCTGTAATCGACATAAAATCGCCTGTTCCGACAATGCCGTCCACTTCAGGAATCTCGTTTAAGATATCCTCTTTGTAACGCTGGGTTAGACAACCTGCCACTACAAGCGATTTGAGCTTGCCCGTTTCCTTCAGTTCAGCCATGTCCAAAATCTTGTTAACAGATTCTTCTTTAGCTGCATCAATGAAACCACAGGTGTTGACGATGACTACGGTTGCTTCCTCTGGATTCTCAACCAGTTCATAGCCTTTTTCATCTATCAGATGGGCCATCATATCTGAATCAACCAGATTCTTCTCACAGCCCAGTGTTACAATCGCAACTTTTTCTCGCGAGCCTACCTTCTCTGCCATCATTTTTCCTCCAATTGGTCACACCAGCCCATATTACACCTATCCAGTATAATATAAGCGTAAAGGAAGTGTCAAAAGAGACAAAAGTATGAAAGGCAAGCGAATGCTTGCCTACTGAGTCACTGCCTCTTTCATTTTGAGTACAATATTCGACGGCATGGACTTCATTTTAGAAGTATCCACAGGCACTCCGTTTACCGTCAATTCCAACAGCATTGGCTTACCCAAACGCACATAAGCCGATTTGCCCAGCTCGATCGTTTTTTCTTCGCCTTTTTTGAGTTCGCCTTCTTCCACATACTTCTTACCTTTTCCTTCCGACACACCAAACCAGCTACGGTCGTCTTTTACCTTCAGCTTGACCGTCAATTTTTCTTCACCCTGTACAGCATAGTTATACATTGAACCTTGCTGAGACTCGAACGTAATCGTCGACTTGGGAGTTTCGGTGACCGGGTCAGTAGTGACAGTCCCAGGATCGGGAGTCGGTGTAACGTTGGTCGGGGGATTTGGTTGTTGGGCGATCGGCGAAGTAGCTGCTCCGCCACCATTCCCAGGGGAGACCATCTCTGCTCCAGGATTTACAGATCCTCCTGGAACCGGCTGTGTCATCGTGCCACCATTGCTATTGACAACAGCGATGTAGATGACGCCAATGATCAAGGCGATAAACAGGACAAGCAGGGTCTTGGTAACCCATCGACCTGCTTGCAATGGACTGTTGGTCGACGCTACCCTGCGTCGGCGCAACCTTTCCACTTGTTCTGTAGGCGGCTGGGCCGGCAAATCGGACTGGAAGTGATTCATGATGTGATTCGGGTCGAGACCAACGGCTTCCGCATAACTTTTTATGAACGCACGCGCGTAAAAGTGGCCAGGAAGTACATGAAAATGACCCCTCTCAATGGCTTCCAAATAACGTCTCTGTATCTTAGTGATACGTTGGATGTCGTCGAGCGTGATTCCTTTTTCCTCGCGGGCCCTTTGTAGTACTTGACCAAGCTCAGACACAGCTGCCCCTCCTTAATTCATATCAAAATTATCAAAGCCGCGATTATTGATCAATTCGTAGGTAATCTCCTCTTCCGGATGGTGACGCAGTTCAATAATGTAATGAAAATCAGATAGCTCATACTCTGATTCCCTTACAAAAATATCCGGATGCTCAATAATTTTGGCGGCTGGGAAATTCATGATTTCCCGAAGCAATGTGTAGTGCTTTTCCGTAGAGCGCAACGTCGACACAATGCCATCTATCAAATATACATGATCGGTAGACAATTCATCAATGGCGAGTGAACTTCTGACCGTTTGACGAAGTAGCGTCGAAGAAATAAACGTCCAACGTTTATTTGCTGAGACGCTGGCCGCAATCATAGATTCTGTTTTTCCCACGCGAGGCATCCCGCGGATCCCAATCAATTGATGGCCTTCCTTTTTTAAAATTTCAGCCATGAAGTCAACCAATAATCCCAGCTCGTCACGAACAAAGCGAAACGTTTTCTTGTCTTCGCTGTCGCGCTCGATATAGCGGCCATGACGCACCGCTAGACGGTCTAGCATCGTAGGCGGACGCAGCCTCGTTATGGTTATGTTGTCCATTTTTTGCACAACGTTGCGCAAAACCTCAATTTTTTCATCGTCGTCCGTCAAAAGTAACATGCCTCTTCGCATGGTATCGACACCATTAATGGTCACGATGTTAATGTTCAACATCCCCAGAATAGAAGCGACGTCCCCTAAAAGTCCGGGACGGTTACGAGCAATTTCATACTCCATATACCATTCTTTCATTGCTTCCATATGCATTCCTCTCCGACATACAGATTCTCTTCTTATGTAGTATATCACGTTCCCATCAATCGACAATCCGGCAAAAGAAAAATCCCCAAAATAGGGGATTTAATGGCTAAATGCCACGGTCAGCATTGTTGGGATCTTGAACCAGCTTCACCATCAGAGAAGCCAGAGCTTGCTGTTGTTGCTGATCTCCAGCATCCCACAGCTGCTTCAGCAGGCGCTCCTGGTCATTTTTCGGATCGACTTGCTCTGCTAGATAACCACCGATTTGGTAGGCTACATTTTGCAGCGTATCGCTCTCCATACCTGCCTGTTTCGCTTGCTCTACTCGATCTCCGAGAAACTCTTTCCAGTCGCGAAAATTGTCAAGAACTGACATGTGGAAATTCCCTCCTTAAGTACGTTGCGAACAGGTTTGCTGCCCACACAGAGGTAGAATTCCACCAATTCTCGGGATTTATGCAGACAAACGAGGGTTCTCCATCAGGTGTACCAGCCGCCATTGGGGCTAATAATTTGTCCGGTGACATAGCTCGCTTCTCTAGAGAGCAAAAAACGGACAACTGCTGCTACTTCGCTAGGCAAGCCAAGTCGATTGGCTGGAATCTCTTCCGCAATCATCTTTACTTCGTCAGGGGAAAAGCGTTCCATCATTCCACCCATAATCGCTCCAGGAGCTACGGCGTTAACCGTAATTCCGTTGGGAGCAAGCTCCTTTGCCAACGCTTTGGTGAACGTATTGACAGCGCCCTTGGTCAACGAGTAGAGCACTTCACACGAACCACCTGTCATTCCCCAGATGGAGGATATGTTTACAATGCGACCATATCGTTCCCGCAGCATCGCAGAAAGCCCTGCTTGACAGACCAAAAAAGAGGAGCGCACATTAGCGGCCACCAACTCATCGAACTGGGCAACTGTGACATCTGAAAATAGGCCGATATGATCCGCAGAAGCGTTGTTGGCGATCATCAGCGGAGGAAAAACCATCTGCTCAAACATTGCGGCGATCTGTGCAGGATCTCGCAAATCTGCCTGTAATTTCACGGCAGGTACCCCCAATTGCTGACACAACAGCAGGAGTCCGTCCAGTTTTTGCTCCGATTGATGGTAATGCAAGTAAAGCGGAACTCCCGCATGAGCCAAGCTTGAGGCTATTGCCTGGCCCACCTCACCGGAAGCTCCTGTTACCAACGCCCATGGCGTTTGTTGATTCATCTTCTTTCACTACTCCTGTGGCGAAGCGGAGCGAACGATAGAAACAGCCATTTGTTCAACCACAAAATGCTCATTCAAACGTTTTTCCACATCTTCGCGAGTGATCGACTCGAGAGTCGGCACTACAGTAAAGAGATCGTTATCATTAAATTTGAAGCTAGTGAATTGATTCGCGATAAACTCCACAGAGTTGAGCGAGCGCAAGAAGTTGCCGATTTTCTTCCGTTTGGCTCTCTCAAAATCATCCTGATCAATACCCTTTTGCTTCAATTGCTCGATCTCTCTTTGAATGGTCTCCACCAAACGCTCCGGATCAGGCGTATCGCCACCCATGATGGTATACGCGTAATCTTTCTCGCTGCTGTAGTCAAAATCAAAGCTTTCCGTGATCAGCTCACTGTCGTACAGCCTTTCGTAGACGGCAGAGCTGGTGCCAAACGCGATGTCCAATAATAGTTTAGTAGTCAGTTCCCTTTTTAACAAGGCTTCTTTCATCAAGCCTTGATCCCGCTCCTTGATCCCAATCATACATTTTGGCAAACCAACGGTCAGGTTTGCTTCGATTTTTGCCTGTGCAGGCTCAGGCTGCTCTTTCGGAAACAGTCGAGTGATCTGCGGGGCAGGCGGAAACTCTTTGGCAGACTGGTTTTGACGTATTAACTGCATGATTGACTCGGGCTCAAAGGAACCAACGACCAGCAACAACATGTTTGCCGGATGATAAAAGGTTTCATAGCATTCATACAGATTTTCTTTTGTGATGTGGGAAATCGTTTCGATCGTCCCAGCGATCTCGATATTGATTGGATAATCCTTATACATGGCCTTCAGGAGATTCATATAGACCTTCCAGTCGGGATTATCGTCGTACATCGTTATTTCCTGGCCGATGATCCCTTTTTCCTTTTCCACGCTGGCATCCGTAAAGTACGGCTCCTGAACATAATCCAATAAGAGATTCAGATTATCGTCCAATTTGTCTGTGCAGGAAAATAGGTATGCCGTACGATTAAAACTCGTAAAGGCGTTGCAGGATGCTCCATTTTTACTGAACTCATGCATAACATCCCGGTCTTTTTTCTCAAACATCTTGTGCTCGAGAAAATGAGCGATCCCGTCTGGTACGTTAATTTCCTCGCCATTACGAGTACGAAAATGGCTGTCGATGGAACCGTATTTCGTCGTAAATACAGCGTAGGTTTTGCTAAAGCCTTGCTTCGGTACCAAATACACCTGAAGGCCATTTGGCAGTGTCTCGTTGTAAACCGTTTCGTTGACTTGTTCAAATTTGGTCGTCTGCATCGTTACGCCTCTCCCTTCTTGTCACGCAGCAGATAAATCGTATCGATGTCCACTTTGGCTGCCACTTTCTTGACATCGTCAATCGTAGCCGTTTCGATTCCTTTTAATAGTTCATCCAGCCCTCGCTTACGTCCACTGACCAAACCATTATAGGTAAATTCGATCATGCCGCGTGCACTATCCAGCAGCTCGCGAAATTGATTAGATAGCGTTGCTCTCGTCTGGCTCATTTCTTCTTCAGAGATGTTCCCTTGACGCATGGTCTCCATCTGCTGCTTGATAATCTCAACAGCCCGCTCGTACTTGTTTACATCAATGCCTGACATGATCATCATGATCCCTTTATGACTTTCCAGTCGGGATACCGCATAGTACGCGAGGCTTTCCTTTTCACGCACGTTTACGAACAGCTTGGAGTGAGGGAATCCACCGAGAACACCGTTATATAAGAGCAACGCAGGATAATCGTCGTCCTTGTACGTAATATGCGTCCGGCAGCCAATATTGAGCTTTGCTTGATTGACATCCAGCCGGTCGATGACTTTACGTTCGTCTGATACTTGCTTGGACGAATTGCTGATATCCAACGGTTGGACTTGCGGCCGCTCCAGTGGAATGTGCTTCTGAATGGCCTGCCCTACTGCCTGCGGATTGACGTCACCCACCACAAAGATGTTGATGGGATTTGACGTCGTAATTTCTTTGAAATACTCATAGAGCTCTTGTCCCGTAATGGCAGGCAAGTCTTTCACTCTACCCTGAATGAGTAAAGAGAATGGCTCCCCTTGACACATTTCTTCGGTAACACGCTGGTTCGCGTATTTCATCTTGTCGTCAATCAGACTTTCCACACGCTTGCGAAGAGTTTCCTTTTCTTGCGTGACATACTTCTCTAAAAACGTACCATTTTCTACATACGGTCTAGTCAGCATATCTCCTACAAATTGAATGGCTTGCTCCAGGAGCGAATCATCCTGAGACAAATACTTCTCATTCGGCACTTCCATATAGATCTGGAGAACTTGCCTCTCGCCTTTTTTTGTAACGTCAACATCAAAGATCGCTCCATACAAAAAATCGAGGTGGGCACGCAGTAGCTTGGTTTCAGGAAAACGCGCACTTGCCCGTTTCATGACCATCGCGAGCAAGGCAGTCTTCGTCACAGTCTCCTCGGAAAGAGCCTGCTCAATCATTGTCACAATGGTTGTGGTCTTAAATTTGCCTGTTGGCAAGATATGTACGTTCATCCCATTAATCTGGGTACTTTGAAACGCGATTTCCGTTATGTTCGCACTCATCGCTCAATCTCCCTTCGCCATCAGCGTACTCTCCTCTATTGTAACCAATTGACAGGCCATCAAGCATGCGAAACTTCTCAACAAAGTGCATTTTACTGCCACATTCTTTTCATTATGTATGCAAGGTATGGAATACTGGATAAAAAAAGAAGGAGCCTCCTCGCTCCTTCTTCTTCATAAATCACTATTGTCCCATTCAGTTCGCTCTTCAGAGATTGCCTCTTCTTGTACAAATCGACCACAATCGTCCGCCAAACAAAGCATGCCATCCAAATGTTCGTCATGAAAGGGGAGTCCATGATTCCCGCCACAATATGGGCATACCCACATACAGAGCCCTCCTTTTGAGGAAAGGGATTTACTCTGTATAGTTTGTCCCATTACGAGAAAGGACTTTCAACTTTCTTTTGCTCCCAGTAACGCAAATAGTAGTAGGGATCGACAGCTAGTCCATTGCTGTTGTTGTAGAGTCCAAAATGAAGATGAGGCTCAAACATCCCGACGGTGCCTGTACCTCCGTACCCGGTATTACCTACAAAGCCGATCAACTGACCTGCACGAATCGTATCCCCGATTTCCAGTCCTGGAACAAACGCGCTCAAGTGAGCATAGTACATCCGGTAACGTCCTGCGTCATCTGTGATATTCACGCGCCAGCCCCCGTATGTATTCCATCCTACGCGGTTAATCGTGCCATCTGCTACGGAATACACTGGTGTTCCTTTTGGAGCCATGATGTCAATTCCTTCATGAGTACGAACACTTCCGTTATTGCTCTCGGTCCATTCTCGGTCTGATCCGTAGCTGTCACCATATGGTTCGTACCATGTCCCATCCGAGAAAGGAAAAAGATAGCTGTCGTCAAGCAGTCGGCTATCCCCTAGTTCCTTGGACAGTGGATGTTCTGCTTTTTTGGCACCCACCGGCAAAAATAAAAGCTGTTGGACAGTCAGCTCATCCGAAGACAGGTAGTTATTTTTTTTCAATGCCTGGACAGTCGTATTGTGCCGCTTCGCTATCTCGGTCAATGTATCGCCCGACTGAACGACATACGGATTGGAAGCTTCTTTGATGACTGCAGCCATATC
>JARDZO010000241.1 GCA_029240815.1 Brevibacillus sp. | reverse complement strand
AGCATATGATCTACGTATTCATTTACAAGATGGTGAACAATCGCTCCGATGCGGAGGATCTCACTCAGGAAGTATTTGTTAAAGCGTATGAAAAGCTGTCCACCTTTCGTGGGGACAGTCAATTCTCTTCGTGGTTGCACACGCTTGCCCGAAACAAGAGCATCGATTTCTTGCGGCGCCGGAAGTTTCATGACTCGGATGAGCAGTTGGCCTATGTGCCATCCAATACGCGAGATGAGTCTCCACAAGAATCGCTCATGAACAAGGAACAGCGTCGTGAAATCGAAGAGGCATTCGCTTTATTGTCGGATACCTATCGGGAAGTTATCGTGCTTCGTTGCACGCATGAATATCCGTTCGAAAAAATCGCTTCACTCCTCGGCATTGCCGAGTCGACTGCCCGTGTCCGATATCTGCGCGCTCGCCAGGAACTAGCAAAATTGTTAACCCGCAAGGAAGGGGGGCTCGTACATGAACTGCCAGGCATTTAGAAAAGCATGGGTAGAAGACACCGATAGCGATGTAATTTCTCATATAGAAACATGTGAAGACTGCATCGCCTGGATTGAAAAACAGATGACTACTGACGAGGAGGTGCAGTTCTTGAAGGAGGTTCCTTTACCATCGGTGAACCTGGAAGAGAGAATTATGCAGGCCATCTACCAGACCGCCGGGCAAGGCACGCCCCCTCATGCCGCTACCGAATCGCTACAACCACCAACACCTATTGCAAGTAAGCGTCGGACCAAAGGCTTCCCTTCACTCGCCTGGGTCAGCGCAGCAGCCGTCTTGCTTGTAGTAGGTTTAGCAGGATATCAACAGCTCCAATCCGATAGTCAGCAGATGGCCGCACAGCCACAAAGCAGTACGACTGGTGGTGCCAGCCAAGGCGTCGCGTATAGTACTGAGAACCAGCCTAAGTCGGCAAAAGTCGATGTACCCGCTCAAAACCCAGACATGTCGAGCACAACGGCTTCTCCTGCAGCGGCGAGTACGGAGAAGAAACAGCCGCTAGCTGAGACAGCACCTGCAGGCTCGAAAACAGCACCAAAACCAGCAGAAACACCTTCTGTGATGACAGAGTCAACGCTCGCCATGGTCAATCCGGAAGCAAAAACAGTGAGTCCCCAGTCTCGTGCGACTCACACGGAGTCACCCACAGCCCGGAGCGCCAAGACGAACCAACCAGCTCCAGAGTCTGCGAGTAAAGAGACTGCTCTAGCGGATGATGCAAAAGCTAGCAAGAGTCCTTCTCTAGCTGCTGAAGAAGCGGATCAATCAGCTGCAGCTGCCAACGAACCCGCCTTTTCGTTGACCGCTCAGACATTACCTGAAGCCGATCAGAATGCATCAGCAAATTCCATCGTTGGGCCACCGGTGCCTGCCGTCCAAAAAGCGGAGATCACACTCTCTACCTTCTCGGATTTAGAGACAGCTGTACAAGCATCTGACTTGCCTGTTCCCGTGCTGGCACCAGCTACTAGCGGCTTTGCCGTATCGGATATTTCCGTGCAATACGAATCCGAGACGAGCCAAAAAGCTACGCGACTCACGGCGGAATACAAGCGTAACAAGAGTTGGATTAAAATCGATGTGGTCCGTAACACTCATGGAAAACGCAGCCTCTCCATTCCGGGAACATTTACGGCCACCCAGTTGTTTAATGTAGGCGGAGAGCAGGCGATTGGTGTATCGTTTGATCAGCAAGGTGCAAAATCAACAGCGGTACAGCACGCGGTTCACTTTAATACGCTAGCTGAAAATCAATCCCTGTATGTAGTGGCTTCCGCCAACGGAATCAGTCTGGATGAGTTGATCGAAACAACGAAACAACTGAGCTGGGAATAACGAATAAGGACACGAGGTGCTATCACAGCCCACGTGTCCTTTTCTATTGATTGCTTATTCCGCTACCGCACCGCAACCGCCGATAATCGGAATTTCTTTTGTCTGGTCTCTTTCTGTCGTAGTCAGCTCGATCCGAATGCCACTCGGCTCATAACAGAACAAGGCGATGTATCCCCCTTCCTGTCCCTTGACACCGATCCCGCCAAACTGCAGCCTAACTTTTCGCTGCTTCATGCGCTCCTCGATTTGACGCAAGACCTCCACTGATTTTATAGACAAGGCTAGATGATGCATCCCTGCCACTTTCACCGAAGCCTCCTGGTCAGCTGTCTGCCATAGAGTAATCATCGTCACTCCGTCTGTCACATAAGCATGGTGTCCAGCCTCGTATTGTAGCAACTCAAATTCCAATACCTCCGTAAAGAATTCCTTGCTTGCCTCCAAACTCGTGACGCTCAAGCCTACATGATGCACGCCATTCGTCAAAGCCATCGTCTCCCACTCCCTTCATCTTTTACGATCTGGATAACATCGGTATACGCGCAGAACAATTCCGATACACTTGCTCGACTGTTACTTTTACCACCTGAATGCTCCCCGGAAACCACTCACATAGCTGTGCATCGTCGAGTACCTCGGCCTTGCCATTAATCCTCAGCCGCTGCTGGTGGGTGAAATCAATGAACAGCATGCCGATTTTCGGATTTTCCAGGATGTTGCCCAAGCTTTGAAAAGCACCATTACCAGGATAGTCCGGGAAAAGCAACGTCTCTTCATCCAATACTTTTACAGCAGGCGAACCACCACGAAAGCTACAATCGCAATTTCCGTCTCGGTCTGAGGTTGCAATAAAAAAGAATTCCATCGCTTCCACGTAACGACCCAAAAGAGACGTCAATTTTTGCCCTACGCGTATTCCCTTAGTCTGGAATTTGTCCCGCAACCACTGCTCACCACTTGGCTCCATCGCGCACCCTCCTTTTTACAACCCCTTTAATGTCGTTTTACTGGTTATAGAATACCTGATTACACAAACCTTGTAAATACATTTTTAACGGTTATAATAAATAATGAGGTGAGCACCTATGGATAACCATCGCTGTACGCTAGGCGGAGCAGTTTGGATCAATTTGGTAAATACAATCAATAAACGACTCGTGGACATGCTGGATGAACCTGCGAGCGTCATGCTCTGGCTTCGGGAAAATCATTTGCTTCGCGAGAGTGACTTGCGCGAACTGGAAAACGAGGAACACTTTCGTTCCATCATTTCTGTCCTTCGTTCCTTGCGTGACATCTGCTTTGCTGTTCTATCGGATGTGGAACAGGAAGGGATCTCCCCATCCAGCGTGAAACGATTGCAGGATATCGCCGATCGAGTAAACGTACGCCTTACTCTCTTTTCGTCAGATGGACGTCTGGAGCTAGTCAATGAGGGCGTTACAACCGGTGATCACATCTCCTATCACGTCATCGCATCGATGATCAACACCTTGCAGACGGTATCAAAAGAACGAATTCGAACGTGTGAACATGAAGATTGCATTTTGCACTTTATCGATACATCCAAATCAGGGAAGCGGCGCTGGTGCAGCATGGAAACGTGCGGGAACCGGCACAAGGCAGCGGAGTTCTACGCGAGGAAAAAACAGAAGGAGTAAACGATACCCGGCACGATTATATCAAATGGCGTAATTCCCTTGCGAAAAGACCGTTTCCGGAAGCTCGATTCGATCCGTCATATTCCCTCTCGCCTGCGCGAGCAGCAGGAACAATTCGGGCCAATGCTTTCCCCCTCAGCTCCATGCCGCCCGCGTTGCCCTTCACATTGTTTGCGAAAAACGGGTGCGTGTGCAAGGCAATGTCTGTCCAAATGACTATGCGCTCGGCCGAAAACTCTCCCTTTAAAGTTAAAATACAAAACGGGATAGACCCTTGATCATATCAAGAGACTATCCCGCAGTATTTCCGAAGGTATTATTAAAGTTGAATTAATAATACGAGCAGATTATGGACACCATCTTCGATTTTCAAGCTTTCCGGGCGGCTTCTGGAAACGATCCAGACGCTATCGCCCGAATCGGGCAAACCTTTTACGAACGCGTCACCCAGTCCTTTACTCGCGCCAAATATGATATAGTTTTTCATATTTTCCTCCTTGTAGGCTTTTTCCATTTATTTTTCCTGTGTTTAGTAACTTTAAAAATAAATATGTATAATAAAGGCGCCAGACATTTGTTCTGGCGCTCATGCTGCAAAATGAACTTCGATTTTTTTAGCTTTGTCCCTCGAATTCAAACTCGGGTGGTTTTACCTTCACCCATTTGGTTATATAGAAAAGATAAGCGATTCCGATCCCCACCCAAACAAACCCGATCACCAAGGCGGTAAGTTCCAGGTTATACCACAAGTATCCATTAAAACCGATGCCGACCAAAGGAGCAATCAGATAGCTGAACGTCGATTTGGCGGTTCCTAATTTTTTCTGTTTAAAGTAATAAACAATTACTGACAAATTGACAAATGTAAAGGCAGTAAAAGCACCAAAGTTGATAAAGGACGCGGCTGTAGTCAAATCAATAAACAGAGCCAAAAAGCATAAGACTCCTATTAAAAGAATGTTAGCAACCGGAGTCCCAAAACGCGAATGGATATACCCAAATAGTTTTCTGGGCAAAACGCCGTCACGTCCCATTGCATATAAAAGACGAGCAGCACTTGCTTGTGTAGCCAATCCGTTGGAAACGCAAGCAGCAAGGGCCCCGGCAAGAAATACGGACTGGAAAAGCGCTCCGCCGATATATAAAGCGATTTCCGGAGAAGCCCCTTCAACATTGTTCAATGAATTCAGATCCGGGAACAAAGATTGCATGAAGTAGGAGACGACAATAAAGTAAATCCCCCCGATTAGCGCAATCAAAATGATCCCGCGCGGCACGTTTTTTTTCGGTTCGATTGTTTCTTCAGATAACGTTGTTACTGCGTCAAAACCGAGGAAAGATAGAGCTAATATAGATGCCCCGGTGAATATGGTGGCCGATGACATCTGTTGCGAATAAAAAGGATTGATGGAAAGCAACTGCCCTGACTCGCCATAAATGATTGCCCTCATGGTTAAAACAACGAATATGATGGCAACCAACATTTGAAAGAGAACCATCAGCACGTTTGCGGTGACCGATATTTTCATCCCCACAATATTTATTCCAGTGGTTAGGGCGATGATGCTGACACACCATATCCAGGCTGGGACATCCGGAAAAACAGAGGAACAGTAGATGACTGTAAGCAACGCATTTATCATCGGAAGAAAAAGATAATCAAGGAAAGCAGCCCATCCTACCAGAAAACCGAGGGAGGAATTCATCGTTTGTTTTGTATAGGTATAGGCCGAACCGGCTGAAGGATACACCTTAACCATTTTGCTGTAACTAAATGCAGTAAACAGGATCGCAATGGTAGTTATGATATAAGCGGTTGGAACGTGCCCGTTTGTTTTTTCCGTCACGATGCCAAACGTATCAAAAACAGTAAAAGGTGCCATATAAGCCAGTCCAAAAAAGATAAGGTGTCCCAGTTTTAAGGAGCGTATCAATTTTCCGTTCGTTGATTCCATTCCAATTCACCCCTCATCTATTTCGTTTGGTTGTTATCTTTTTTCCACCATTATTCTCTAATTGACAATTTTAGTATTTCCCCATAAGAATCTACTCTTCTGTCTCTATGAAACTGTAAGATATTTCTTGCCCTTTTAATTTCATCAAGGTCCAGTTCTGCTATGATCACTTCCTCTTTATCTCTGCTCCCTTCGGTAATAATCGTTCCCCAAGGATCGCTTACAAAGCTTCTTCCGTAGAATGTCATGAATCCGCTTCCATCTGCTGCTTCTTCTCTTCCAATTCTATTTACTGCACATATATACATATTGTTATGTATACCGTGAGCCTTAACCGCATCCACCCATGACTGGGAAGTGTCCAAACCTGGATGATCGGGTTCTGATCCGATTGCGGATGGATAGAAAACAAAATCCGCTCCTTTAATGGCAAGGATTCTTGATGGTTCCGGGAACCACTCATCCCAGCAAATCAACACCCCAAAGGTGCCATATTTAGATTTAAAGACAATATAGGGTGAGTCTCCAGGTGTAAAATAATATTTTTCGATATATTGCGGCCCTTCGGGTATATGATGTTTTCTGTAGTTTCCTAATAAAGAGCCATCTGCATCAAATACGGCAGCACTGTTGTAGTAGACGCCATCCATTGCATATTCGTAATAACAACTTACAATAACAATGTCTAATTCCTTTGCGAGCTCTGACATTCTTTTGTTTGTAGGGCCGTCTATGGGTTCTGCCCAATCATATTTCGTGACATCAATAATTTGGCAGAAATACTGACCATGAAATAATTCCTGGGTACAAATAACTTTCGCGCCTTTTGCTGCTGCTTCCCTTATCAGCCGTTCAGCTGTTTTCATGTTTTCTTCTCTGTCAGGAACACACGCATGCTGCGCCATTCCTACAATTACTTTTCCTTTTTTCATTGAATTTCCCCCATTATAAATAATCAGTCATTTATGGTCGAGGCTGTGCTAGTGTCATGCAATGGATATTTCCGCCACTGAGGGACCACTCTTTCGTTGGGAGACCGATTACTTTTCTGTCTGGCATAAGCTCTTGATATTTTTGAATAGCTTCTTGATCACGAGGATCATTAAATAAAGGAACCAGATAGGCACCATTAACGAAAAATCCATTAATATACGTTACGGCTAATGGCTGATTGGATTCACGAGGTGCTGCATCTGCAACGATATCAAACCCCTTATTTTCTTCTTCCGTTATATAAATCACTTCTGGAATATGGATCTTATGAATCTCAAATTTTCTTCCTTTTGCATCTGTTTCTTGGCTCAAGGTATCATAGGCTTCTTTGAGTACAGGATACTGCGGATGGTTTACATCATCGACCCATGAAAGAGCAATGACTCCAGGTCTTACAAAAAAACAGATATCGTCAATATGCCCGCCCGTTTCATCATACAGCATGCCTCTTTTAATCCAGATTACTTTGTCCAAACCTAGGTATTCTTTACAAAGTCTTTCTACTTCTTCTTTTGACATATCTCCATTTCGGTTTGGATTCAGATTGCATTCTTCCGTCAAAATAATCGTGCCTTCTCCGTCTACTTGCGTAGCACCACCCTCGAGAATAAAATGTCTAGCGTCATAAGAATCGATATTTTCAAGTTCAAACAGTTTTTGAGCAAATTGTTTGTCTAAGTCCCAAGGAAAGTAGAGACCTTCTTTTAATCCTCCATACGCATTAAAACCAAACTGAACCCCTCTCATTTCACCTTTATCGTTAATCACGTAAAAAGCGCCTTTGTCTTGAACCCATGCTTCGTTTGTTGACATTTCAATCACACGAACTTTTTCTGATAATCTAGCTCTTGCATTTTCATACTGCGCCGCCGAGCATATGACTGTCGTTTCCTCATACTCCGCAATTGTATTTGCAACAATCACACATACCTCTTGTGCAGGTTTCCCCCCATTTCTAAAAGAAAAGCCTTTTTCTGGCCAAATGATAAACGACCCCTTGTGCGGTTCAAATTCTCCTGGAATTCGATAACCATCTTGTTTGGGTGTGGTGTTTTTAATCGTTTTCGCCATTTTGATTCCCCCTTTTTTCATTTCAGATTCGTTACTTTTTAATCAATATCAACCGACAAACCGGTCGGTCGGTTACAATATTAGCATTTTTCTGAATAAATAGTCAATCGTTGCCCTCTTGGATTTTAAAATTGACATTCGCAAAATAATATGATGTAATGCACTTGTTTTTAAAATATTTAATAAATTAGAGGGAAACATGAAAAATGATAACATGACACGGCAGATCATACTCAAAGCCGCCCTTGAATGCTTTACGAAATACGGTTATATCAACACTTCCATGAATGATATTGTCAAATACTCTGGCATTAGCAAGGGTGGCATCTACTGGCATTTTAAAAGTAAAGAAGAAATGTTTGTTCAATTGATTGAAGAAGAGTATGAACCCTGGCTTAAGACTGTCCATTCTGCTTTAGCAACAACATCCGATCCCATTGAAAAGCTTAAAAAATATGGCGAATTATTTTATTCCCAAATCGATCTCCCGGTTTTTAAAATGATACCGGAATCATATTGGGGTGATGTTGGAGAACACTACAGAGACAGGTTGAATAAATGCTATTCGAAAGATAATGAGTTGATATACGCTGTTTTTACGGAAGCAATAGCCAAGAACCAAATCCGGATATCCGATGCAAAAGCATTAACTTGGATTTATATCTCCATGTTAGAAGGACTTTTTGCAGAGTTATCGCTTGAATGGGACAATAAAGATAAAGATGAATTAGTAAAGTATTTTGAACAAGGAATCAATATTTTTATAGACGGCATTCTGGTTCATAAAGACTCCGATTAAAAGCTAAGCACTCTAACAACGACGAAATGAAAGGGCATCTTCAAAGGATGCCCTTTCACCGTATTATAGCTACCGCTTCCTGCAACATTTCATCACTTGCGCAATAAAATCCACGCCTGCGGAAGGACGCACAAATTCGGCAATAAACCCTTGATATAGCTGGGAAGGTTGCTCATCCACTCTTGTAGTTGACAAATAAGCGAAGGATGTTTTGGCTTTCCTGCGCTTGAAGAAGCGAATAAACAAAGAGCATCAATTGCTGCAAAGCTGTTTTGAGATCGATGTCCTTTATTTCATCGCAACAGATATAAAATAGACCGCCGATTGAACGAACAT
>JARDZO010000240.1 GCA_029240815.1 Brevibacillus sp. | reverse complement strand
ATGCAGTGAGCAAGGAAGTACTGACGCTCGCTTATATGAACAAGGAATCGTTGCAAAAAGCGCTGGAGACGAAGGAGACATGGTTCTGGAGTCGTTCGCGTGCAGAGCTGTGGCACAAAGGAGCGACGTCAGGAAATACGCAGCAAATCCTTTCGATACGCTATGATTGCGACGGCGACGCATTGGTCGTGCAGGTAGTGCCAAATGGTCCTGCCTGCCACACAGGAGCGTATAGCTGTTTTGCGGGTGAGTTGGTAGAAGGCGCACAGGAGGCTTCCAGCACGGGTCCCGCCGACCGTTTTGCCATTCTCGCAGAACTGGAGCAACTGATTGCCGCACGCGAAGCAGAGCGCCCTGAAGGCTCTTACACGACGTATCTATTTGAAAAAGGCGTGGACAAGATATTGAAAAAGGTAGGCGAAGAAGCCGCTGAGGTCATCATCGCTGCAAAAAATCGAAGCCATGAAGAATTGCGCTACGAAGCATCTGATCTGATCTTCCATCTACTAGTACTCCTGCGGGAGCAAAAATTGCCGCTGGATCAGGTCTTAACGGAGCTCCAGAGCCGCCGTTGATCAAAAGTGCAGTCCGAACCGCTCTCTTTACCAGAGAGTGGTTTTTTTGTTACTATTATACTATCTGACTTTCGAAAGGTGTGGTGACTATGATGACAAAAACCATCTATAACCGACGTGACCTATTTGTCAAAAAACCGTCGAAAGGCAGTGAATGGCTTGTACAAAGGAAAATTAATCGAATTACGGCCTGTCTCCAGAGAAGATATGGAGCGGATGTATGTTTGGCGTAATGATGAAGAAGCGGCTACATGGGCGGCGGGCTCATCGGTAGCGACTTACAGCAACATTTCACTGGAATCGCTTACATCCATGTACGACGAGACTGTTCGAACGGCACAATTATCCGATAAGTTAAATCGATTTATTTTTTCTATCTATACGCGGGATGGCATTCATATCGGCAATTGCGATTATCGTGACGTCAACCCGATCACACGAGCAGCGACCATCGGAATCGGCATACTCGACAAGGAATATTGGAGCAAAGGATACGGAACGGATACGTTGCAGGTGCTGCTCCGCTTTCTCTTTCTCCAGCTGAATCTAAACCGGGTGCAGCTAGATACGTGGAGCGGGAATGCCCGCGCGATTCGTGCCTATGAGAAGTGTGGCTTTGTCTTGGAAGGAAGGCTTCGTCAGAACGAATACGTGAACGGACAGTATTACGATACCATCATGATGGGGCTTTTGCGTGAGGACTTTTTCCGTAACAAGTAGGAGCGAGACCCCTGTATAAGCAGGGGTCTTTTTCATGAGGTCAATAGGTGATCGGGAAAGGGGGAGACGCATGACCATTCGAAATTGGTGGGTCATTTTGCTGCTTGCGTGTAGTTGTTTGTTTCCGGCTGACGTGCATGCGGAAGAAAAGGTATTGCGAATTGCCTTTGACAGAGCCCTCCCTCCCTTTTCCTCCGTGGATTCGAATGGCGAGATGGTCGGTTTCAATATTGAGCTGATCCGTGCCATTGCGCACCATAACGGCTGGGAGCTGGAATACGTACCGCTTGACTGGGAGGATGCAGTGACTGCCTTGCGTACCGGTGAGGTGGACGTGCTCTTGGGCATGAAATATACCAACCGATACGATCAGATCTTTGATTTTAGCGAATCATTTTTTACGATGTCCGAGGTGCTTTTGGTACCGAGCTATGATCAAGAAATCTTTACGCTGAATCAATTGAGCGAAAAAGTCGTAGCGGTCCAGCGCGCACATACGAGCATGGATCTATTGGAAAGTGTCAGAAGAGTGAAAATGGTTGTGTCCTTTAGTCAACAGGAAGCACTGGAAAATCTGCTTCGCGGCCGGGCGGATGCCTTTATCGGCAATCGCTGGACAGCGGAGTACTTGCTGCGGAAAGAAAACCGCTGGAATGATTTTACGATGCGTTCCGGCCTGATCAATCCGACTGATTACGCATTCGCTGTTCGCGAGGGGCATTCAGAGCTTCTGGATTCGCTGAATGAAGGATTAAATCAGTTGTATAGGGATGGGACGTATACGCGTCTGTACAGCAAATATTTTGAGCCGTACTCGCCCCATTTGACTGACTGGTGGCGCAAGGTGGTAGCTGGTCTTTTGATCGCTTTGGCTGTCGGAGTGATTTCGATCGCGACGTTTTACACATGGAATAAACGTTTGCAAGCGGAGGTAAAGCGGCAAACAGCAGCGCTGGCAGATGTGCTCGCCTTTCAACGAAAAGTTCTTGATCATACGGAAAGCTCGATTCTTTCGCTGGACATGGACGGGCATATCACGCTGGTCAATCAGGTGGCCAAACGAATGTTGTCTGTGAGCGACGAATCGCTAGGGCGGCATATCGTATCCGTCCTACCGCAGCTGCCTTGGGAAACGGCTGTGCAAAACAGGCATCGGCAGTACGAGGACGAGTTTTTGTGGGATCAGGAATCACAGCAGATCTATCACTATTACATGGCACCCTTTATCAATACCGCACACGAACAGGTGGGCTGGATCGTTACGTTGCAGGATCGGACGGAGCAAAAGCGAATGCAGGCACGCTTGATCGCCCAGGAGAAAATGCGCGCCCTCGGGCAGCTGATAGCAGGGATTGCCCATGAATTGCGCAATCCGTTGACGGCGATCAAGACGTTCGTTGAGCTGCTGCCAAAGAAAATAGACGATTCCCGTTTCCGCACGCAAATGCTCCGTTATGTCCCTGAGGAAATGGAGCGGATGAACCGAATTCTCGAGGATTTGCTCGATTATTCTAGGACCAAGCCTCTCCAAACTCAAAAGACCTCCGTGGATGAGCTGGTGTACTCGGTCCTCGGTCTGTTTACGAGGCGGATGGAGGGCGAGCGGATTCAGGTGTGTATCAGCATACCGGATCACTTGACGATCGATGTGGACCGCGGAAGGGTCAAACAGGTCCTGATCAATTTGGTACTAAACGCGATGGAAGCTATGGTGGCGAGCGGCGAAAAGCGTTTGGTCATTCAGGCGGGAGAAGACAACGGTGAGGCGTGGCTATCTGTCACAGACACTGGAGAAGGTATGCGGGAAGAGCAATTGCGAAGCTTATTTGAGCCATTTTATACCAGTAAAGCTCAAGGAATCGGGCTTGGTCTTTATGTAAGCCAAAAAATTATGCGGGAGCACGGCGCACGGATGGAAGTGAGTAGTGAGGTCCGAGAAGGTACTACCTTTACTCTGAGATTTGAACAGGAGGACAGCGATGCAAAACTTGTTGGTTGTCGATGATGAGCCGTCCATATGCGTCTCCCTCTCTTTTGCGCTGGAGGATGATTATACGGTCTGGACTACGACGGATGCCGAAACTGCATTGGAGACGGTTCAAATGGAGCAGATCGACTGCGTCTTGTTGGATCTGAGCCTCGGACAATCGAGTGGATTGGCACTGCTTTCCCAAATCAAGGCTGTTCGACCGCAGGTTACGGTGATTATGATGACGGCGTATGGAACCATCGAGTCGTCTGTAGAAGCAATCAAGGCTGGAGCCTACCACTATTTGACCAAACCTCTGCATGTGGACGAGGTCAAGCTACTCTTGGCCAAAGCCCTGGAATTTCAAGCGCTGCACAAACAGGTACAGGTCTTGAGTGAAGCGGTAAAGCAGCAGCAATCCTACGCAGGAATCATCGGTAAAAGTCCAGTGATGGGCAAGGTCTTTGAACTCATCAAAAAAGTGAAGGATATCCCTTCGAGCATTTTAATTACAGGAGAAAGCGGGACAGGCAAGGAGTTGGTGGCCCGGGCTATTCATTTTGAAGGCAATCGATCCCGAGCACCGTTTTCCGTAATCAACTGTGCGGCAATCCCCGAGTCTTTATTGGAAAGTGAACTGTTCGGACATGAAAAGGGGACATTTACGGGGGCTTATCAGAGTAAAAAAGGATTGTTCGAACGTTCTCACGGGGGGACGGTTTTCCTGGATGAAATCGGGGAGATGCCACTCTCCCTGCAGGCAAAGCTATTGCGGGTCATTCAGGACAGGGTCGTCACTCCTCTCGGCAGCTATGAGCAAAAAGAGGTGGATATCCGGATCATTGCCGCGACCAATCGGCAGCTGGAGGACGAAGTAGCCAAGGGGACGTTTCGAGAGGATCTCTTTTACCGGCTCAATGTGATCCCGATTCGGACTCCGGCGCTGCGGGAACGGATGGAGGACATAGCGCATCTCGTCGAGCATTTTTTGCAAAGATGCACGCTCAGTATGGGGAAGCGTGAGAAAGTCTTCACCCCAGAGGCGAAAAAATGGCTCTACGCTTATACGTATCCGGGGAATGTGCGGGAGCTGGCCAATATTGTGGAGTATGCGGTTGCGCTGTCCCAAGGGGAGCGTATTGCACTGGAGGAATTGCCTCCGGTTTTGACTGAGCGCAAGCAGGACGTACAGGGAAGGCAATCCGAAAAAGACGGGGTGATCATTCCGAGCGGTATCACCCTGGATGAAGCGGAGCGACGCGTCATCTTGCACACGTTGGAACGTCATGCTGGTCATCGAAAGAAAACAGCCGATCAGCTGGGGATTAGTGAACGAGGTTTGCGGCAAAAGCTCAAGCAGTATCTCGAAATAGAATAACGATCAGAACCGGCAAAAAATTCCGCCTGGAAGGGATTTTTCTGCCGGATTTTTGTTAGGTGAAACGATTGTGGGAAAGCAATGCCGGAATCTCCTGCTCATCTTTCTGCTTGGCATAAAGGTTGCATTAAACCAAGTATTGAAAGCGATTTCATAAAAATAGAGGGGGACATGCATGATGATGATGAAAAACAAGATGCTGACAATCCTTTCGTCTATGCTGCTTGTATTGACCGTATCTGCTTGTGGCGGACAATCCACAACAGCACCGCAAGCGGGAGAATCGGGAGGAGCGGCTGCAGGTGGCGGGGCTGAGCAAAAGTTTTTGACGATCGCGACAGGGGGCAGCTCCGGTCCGTATTACACGCTGGGTGGAGCCATGGCAAAGATCTACAAAGAGAAGCTAGGCTACAACGCTTCCGTCCAATCGACCGGCGCATCCGTGGAAAATATCAATTTGTTGAAAGCCAAAAAGGCAGATGTAGCGTTTGTCATGTCTGATGTAACCACGTTTGCTTACGCCGGGCAGGAAAATTTCAAAGAAGGCGGTGCCATCAAAGATCTTCGTGCGATGGCGGGACTGTATCTGAACTACGTGCAAATCGTGACGCTGAAAGACCGCAATATCAAGTCAGTTGCAGATTTGAAAGGGAAACGCGTCGGTGTAGGGGCTCCCAACTCCGGGGTAGAAGTGAATGCGCGCATGGTTTTGGCAGGGCATGGCATCACGTATGACGACATCAAGGCGGACTACCTGTCGTACGCGGAAGCGATTGAGCAACTGAAAAACAACGCAATTGATGCGGCATTTGTTACATCAGGATTGCCGAACTCTACGGTGATAGACCTCAGCACTACCAAGGATGTCGAAGTCGTTCCTATCAAAAAAGAAGATGTGGAGAAGATGAAGGAGCAATTCCCGTTCTTCGTATCAGCGGAGATTCCAGCGGGGCTGTACAAGAACGATCAACCGATCCAAACAGCCGCGATCCGCAACATTTTGCTGGTGCGTAACGACTTGTCCGATGATCAGGTATACAAGCTGACCAAAACATTCTTTGACGAGATGGAGGCATTGCGAGCAGCACACAGTGCAGCCAAGGAAATCGATGTGAAGGAAGCGGGTAAAAATCTGGTGGTTCCCCTGCATCCAGGGGCTGAAAAATACTTCAAAGAAGTCGGCGCTCTGAATTAAATGGGCGCATGACAATAGAAGCACCGTGGTGAGGGGGAGGTTTCCAACATGAAAAAATGGCGATGGCATACGTTCTTCTTCCTGATCACGGTACTCATTTTGGCGGGCTCTCATCCCTATCTGGTGCTCCGCGATTTTCATCGGCAGGAACTGATCGGGGTGGTGCCGATTCGGTTGCAAGACACATTTCAAATGGAGTGGATTCATTCCGTCGAATTAACCCCGTGGAGAGAGACGTACCGGGTGGCAGGTTTGTCCGGAATGGAATTGGCCGAGACTTCTTTCCGGTCATTTGGAGCAGGAGTCCCGGCCAATTTTCAAGATCAACATGATGTCCACTTGACTGTTCATGACGGCTGGATAACCGTCTCGGGCTTGAACGAACAGCGAGATCAGGTGTTGTATTTAATCACGCGCGAAGATTACACGTTGTTGGTCGGAGGGGACAAATGGCAATTGTCATCCATATTGCCGTTGGGCACTTCACTGGAGCTTTCCGTCAAGTGGTTTCCGTGGTGGTACCGATATGTTCACGGGTTGGAGAAGAGAGGAAGTGAAGATTAGATGAGTACGCAGGTACAATTGCCGAATGAAGAAGAGATTCGGGACAATGAAAGTAAAGCGCAGGCGATCCTCCAAGAGTACGACAAGGAAGCCGGATACCGCGTTTTTTCGAAAAAATGGCTGACTGTTTTGGTCTCTGTCATTGCAGTAGCCTTTGCCTTGTACCACATGTATGCAGCTTACGCCATTCCTTTTGTAACACTGAAGCACCGTTCTTTGCATGTTGCCATCGTTCTCTGTCTCATCTTTGTGCTTTATCCAGGTTGGAAGCGAGCGTCGAGAAAGAGTTTATCCTTGCTGGATGGTTTGTTCGCGGTTCTCTCTTTAGGGACTGCTGGATATATTTTCGTCTACTACATGGATATTGTGAATCGCGGAGGTATTCCTTCGACCCTGGATGTCATTTTTGCGACGATTACGTGCCTCTTGGTCCTGGAAGCATCTCGGCGCGTTGCCGGGTGGGAACTGACGGCGATGGCAGCCATTTTTGTGGCGTATGCTTATGTCGGTCCTTACCTGCCAGGAGACTTTGGTCATCGAGGATACACCTTTAGTGACATTGCCAACTACATGTATGTGACTACTGAAGGAATATTTGGGGACGCTACAGCGGTTTCTGCCTCGTTTATCATTTTGTTCATCATCTTCGGTGCTTTTTTGTCCAAATCCGGGATGGGTACGTTGTTCAATGATTTATCGCTCTCTTTGGCAGGAAGCAGCAAGGGAGGGCCAGCCAAAGTAGGGGTTATCGCAAGTGCCGTTCATGGCTCAATTAATGGCTCTGCAGTAGCGAGTGTTGTGACGACTGGCTCGTTCACCATTCCCATGATGAAGCGTGTGGGCTACAAACCGGAGTTCGCTGCTGCAGTCGAAGCAACTGCTGCGGTAGGGGGACAAATACTGCCTCCGATCATGGGGGCGGCTGCTTTTATCATGGCTGAGACGCTAGGAGTCCCCTATATTACGATTGCGATCGCTGCTCTTATCCCTGCGATCATGTATTATTTCGGTCTGCTCGTTCAGGTGCATTTGCGTGCTGACCGTGACAATTTGCAAGGTCTGAGCAAGCACGAGCTTCCCAAAGTCAAAGAGGTAATGCGTGAACGGGGACATCTCTTGTTGCCGCTTATCTTGCTCGTCGTTTTACTGATGATGGGGTATACGCCTACGCTGGTGGCGGTTATTACAATTATCGCGACGATCATTATTGCTGCGTTGCGTCCATCGAGCCGCATGAATTTCCGAGATGTATTGAAGGCTCTGGAAAACGGGGTCCGTGATGCGTTAGGAGTGGCAGTAGCGTGTGCGGCTGTGGGTATTACTGTTGGGGTGTTTAGCCTGACGGGGTTGGGCTTGAAGCTGGCGAATATCATTCTGATGATGGGCTCTGGCAGCTTGTTTATGACCCTTTTCTTTACGATGATTGCTTCTATTATTTTGGGGCTGGGGCTCCCTTCCATTCCTTGCTATATCATTACGGCGACGATGGCGGCTCCGGCGCTTTCCTCTTACGGAATTGATCCGCTGGCTTCTCACCTGTTTGTCTTTTATTTCGGGGCAATTGCCAATCTGACACCGCCTATTGCGTTAGCGGCTTTTGCCGGGGCGGGGATTGCGGGTTCCGATCCGCAGCGGACGGGCTGGATATCGTGCAAACTGGCTTTGGCAGGATTCATTGTCCCGTTCATTTTCATCTACAAACCGGCGATGCTCATCTTGAATTCAGGCATCACTGATATTGTGTTTGCGACAGTAGCTACGTTGTTGGCAGTCATCGCACTCGCTGCGGCGACGGAAGGTTTCTTATTCACCAAGATCAATTGGCTGATGCGGGCAGTGATGATTGTCGGTGGGGTGTTATTGATTTTCCCTGAAATGTACCTGATGGGAGCTGGATTGGTACTGATGATAGCAGCAGGGGTCGTTCAATATTTGAAAAAGCGTAGTGTAAGGACGATTCAAGCCTAAACGGATAACTGAATATGCTATAGTAGTGGAGCGGGAAGAACCTTTCTGCTCCTTTTTGTATGAAAGCTATTTATATATGGAAGAAATAACCTTTAAAAATAACTCTTGATTTCGTTTTTTGAATGTGATAGATTATTCCTTGTCGCCAAACGAGCGACGACAAAACATGAGAAAAGATCACAAGTTTCGCTAGAAAAAAGATCTTGACTCTGATAGAGCGAACGTGATAAGGTATAAAGCGTTCGACAAAAAATGCTCTTTGAAAACTGAACAGCGAAAGCGTTGATGAGTCTATCATTAAATGATTTGCCAGCTTTGAACCAGAT
>JARDZO010000239.1 GCA_029240815.1 Brevibacillus sp. | reverse complement strand
ATATCGTTTACAATCGCGTCGATTCGCTCCACGATAAACCCTGCCAGATCTGACATCGGGAGCGCGATCACCTTTTGAACGACATGACTCAAATACTCTCGCAAAATGCCTCTGAAAATGGCTACGATATCCCACACGCAGCTCTCGATGCGATTGCCGTAGGCTTCTAGAATGCAATCCTTGTGCCAGGTCAAGAGGGTGACCCTCTTTTTCTTCCAGGCAACGATGAACTTCTCATTTTCTTTGATGGGAAGCTCTTTGAATTCAAACATGAAAAAGTAATTTTCCAGCATGTACTGAAGCTGAAACTCTATTTTTCGGCGCAATCGCTCTTTGGAAGGCAGATCGTCGGCTCGGCTAGCGATGTCCCTTTCTCGTGCTTGATCGAACATCTCTTGATGGCAGGCTACAAAAACCCCGGTGAATAAATCCTCTTTCGAAGGAAAATATTTGTAGATGCTGCCTTTTGCCATCCCGCAGGCTTCCGCGATTTCTTGCATAGAGGCAGCGGTGTAGCCTTTCTCTTTGAAGACTTCCATGGCTATTCGCAGGATCTGCTGTTTTTTTCCGTCATCCATTTTACTCACCCCTCCGTATTCTGACATGCCACAAAAGTAAGGTCAATATATGGAATTGACAGTAAAAACTCACGAGTCATATAATGAACTCGTAAGTTTTTTAGGACGGTGAACTGGAGGGAATAACCAATGAAAATTGCCGAAGGACTTGAAATACTGCCCCTTACACTTGGCATGGGTGGAAACACGATGGTCATCAGTCCTACGGTCGTGTATGATGCGAATGCTTGTGTTCTGATCGATACCGGTATGCCCGGCTGCTACGAAACCATCGTGAATCTGATCAAAGAGGCCGGAATTTCCGCAAGCAATCTGCATTCTGTTATTTTGACCCATCAAGATATCGACCATGTGGGAAGTCTGCCGCAATTTTTGGCGGAGGCGCATCAGTCATTGGATGTGTACGCGCATGCAGACGACAAGGCTAGTATCGACGGAGATGCTCCTTTTCTCAAGCTGCCGCCTGAGATGCGCAGTGCCATTCTTCAAGCGCTGCCCGAAAAGCAACGCGAGGAATTTGAACAAGTATTTTCCCCGGAAACCGGAGCAAACGTCACCCATGCCGTAACGGATGGAGAGGTTTTGCCGTTTGGAGGAGGCTTGCGGGTGATTCATACACCTGGGCATACACCAGGTCATATTTGCCTGTATCACGAAGCCAGCCAAACGCTGATCGCGGGAGACGCAATGGTTGTCCATAACGGAGAGCTGCAGGGGCCGCGAGCACAAGTCACTCCTGATATGGATGCGGCCCTTCGTTCATTGAAAAAGCTCGCTGCATTACCCATTGAAACAGTGATTTGCTACCACGGCGGTATTTACAAGGGCGACATTAAAAAACGGCTCGAGGAAATTGCGGCGTCGGTGCAGTAAAATGACTGGTAATCGCTTTGTTTCGTTTCTGATTACCTTACTCATCGCTGTTGTGGGTGGCTTTGCCTTTCAATGGGTGCATATGCCTATACCGTGGTTGCTCGGTCCGATGATATTCGTCCTGATCGTCACCAAGCTGTGGAAATCATTTACGCCGTTCTGGCCGGGAGTCGTACGGAATTCGGGTATGATCATGATCGGCTATACGATCGGCCTTTCGTTTACGATGGAGACAATGAAACAAATCGGTCAGCAGTTGCCATCGATGATCCTGTTGACGGCTTTGTTGCTGCTCTGTTCGACTGGTATCGCCTGTTTGGTATCCAAATTGTCTGGTATTTCTTTCCCCACCATCTTGATGGGGAGCATACCCGGCGGACTTACTCAGATGATTCCACTCGCGGAAGAGATCAAAGGAGTAGATCTGACGGTCGTCACGTTCCTCCAGGTCTCGCGTTTGCTGATGATCATTTTCTTTGTGCCGATGCTTGTGTTCAGTCCGTTTTTTGGCTTGGAAGGGATGGGACAGCAAGTGGTTGCTATGAAAGCATCGGCAGGCTGGAGTGGGCTGTACCCGCACATTTTTCTCTTTGCGGTAGCGTGTACGGCTGGCGCACTCTTGGGTAAGAAGATCCATCTCCCATCTGCCATCTTTTTGGGGCCAATGATCGTCACCATTCTCATCAATTTAAACGGGTATGAAGGGCCTGCATTGCCTTCCACGCTTTTGAACATGTGTCAGCTGATGATCGGTGGCTATATCGGACTGTTGCTGAAACCGGAACAGCTGAAGAACAAGCTGGCCATGGCGGTGTTGGCTATTCTGAGTGGGGCTATATTAATTGCCTGCTCCCTTGGCTTGAGCTACTTGCTCACCCAGCTTCATCCGGTGCCTTTCATAACTGCCTTTTTGGGACTCTCCCCGGGCGGTATGGATCAGATGGGGATTATCGCCAAGGAAGTCAACGCCGACTTGTCCGTGGTGATCTGCTATCAGCTGTTTCGTACCTTGTTTATCTTTTTGGTCGTTCCTTCATTGATCAAATTCATCTTCCGGTCGAGGCTGAGGGGCAATGTGGTCGAGACGACAACCTGATGAATGGTGAAGAACAGTAGGTGCCTTTCGCATCTACTGTTTTTTTACATATGTATGGATTTAAAACAGAGTAATTGACTAGGATATAAAGAGTATAGTATATTAGCTTTTGTGATTGTTCGAATAATGATGAATACCTACTCTGCACAGTGAATGGCTGTTGCAGGGCAGTTATATAATTGTTATTCATACTAAACCTAGTTGTATAATCGGTATAATGGAGGAAAATAACATCATGAAAAAAGCTCTTGGTTACATGGCTTCAGGCTTGCTGGTCCTGGCGCTCGCGGCATGCGGAGGCGGCTCGCAAACGAGCACAGCGATTAACGAGAAAAAGATTGTCGTTGGCGTTACCTCAGGACTGCATGAACAAATTTTGGAAAAGGTCAAAGAAGTGGCGGCAAAAGACGGTCTGGAAGTGGAACTGAAGGTGTTCTCCGACTTTCAGATGCCGAACATCGCCTTGGCGGAAAAAGAAATCGATGCAAACAGCTATCAAACGATCCCGTTTCTGGAGACATATAAAAAGGAAAAAGGCGCTGACCTGACCGCAGTGGGCCAAACGGTTCTCAATCCGATGGGTGTCTATTCCAAAAAAATCAAGAGCTTGGATGAACTGAAAGCGGGTGACACTCTCGGACTTCCGAACGACCCAACGAACAGCTTGCGTGCCCTGCTGTTGTTCCAAAGCGCTGGTCTGATCAAACTCAAAGACGGCGTTGGAGACAATGCTACCGTTCTGGACATCGCAGAGAACCCGCGCGAGCTGAAATTCGTCGAGCTGGATGCCGCACAAATTGCCAAGCAATTGGATGATGTCACTGCTGCTGCGATCAACACCAGCTATGCGATCAAGAACAACCTGAATCCAGGGAAAGACTCCATCTTCCTGGAGCAAAAGGATTCCAAGCACCACAATGTCCTCGTCGTCCGTACGGAAAACAAGGATGACGTCGCTGTACAGAAACTGGTGAAAGCGTACCAAAACGATGAAGTGAAAAAATTTGTGGAAGATACCTTTGAGGGCTCGGTCATCCCTGTCTGGTAATCCACAAGGCTCCGCCTATTTGCTGGCGGGGCCACATTTGCGTTAATGGCAGTGATATTTGTTTGACAGGAAAAAGGAGGCACAGGGAGAGCGTGATCAAGCTATCGAATGTTTCAAAGAGCTTTCATACCAAAAATGGAACCATTCACGCCATTGACGACGTGTCGCTCGAAGTGAAGCAGGGAGAAATTTTTGGTGTCATCGGATATAGCGGAGCTGGGAAAAGCACATTGATTCGCTGCGTCAATCTGCTGGAGACGCCGACTTCTGGCTCTGTCGTGATCAAAGACAGGGATGTCACCAATCTCCCCGCAGAAGAGCTGTTGCAGGTGAGACGCAAGATCGGCATGATCTTTCAAGGCTTCAATCTTTTGAAGACGGCCAACGTGTATGACAATATCGCGATTCCGTTGCGATTGACCGAAGTGAACAAACACGAGCTGGATGCCAGGGTCACCAAATACTTAAAGATCGTCGGCTTAGAAGACAAGCATGATGCCTACCCGAGCCAGCTGTCTGGCGGACAAAAGCAGCGTGTCGCTATCGCGCGGGCACTGGCTCAAGAGCCAGAAATTCTGTTGAGTGACGAGGCGACCAGTGCTCTTGACCCGGAGACGACTGAATCTATCTTGGAGCTGCTGCTCAAAATCAACAAAGAGCTGGGCATCACCATCATGCTCATCACGCATGAAATGAACGTCATCCAGAAAATATGCGATCGTGTCGCGGTAATGGAAAAAGGGAAAGTGATCGAACAGGGTCGTACCGTCGATATTTACTCGCGAGCGACACATCCAACGACCAAGCGGTTTGTGAACAGCACGTACCATAAAGAACTGCCAGCCAGCGTTCTGCAGAAGCTGATCCAGACAGGCCCCGTGGTGCGGCTATCCTTTGTGGGAGATAGCACGAGCAAGCCAGTGCTGGCGTCGGTGAGCGCGAAATTCAAGGTATCTCCCAATATTTTGGCTGGCGGTATCATTCAGTTAAAGCAAGAGACGATTGGAGCGTTGGTCGTTCATTTGAACGGAGAGCCCACCGAGACGAAAAAAGCGATTGCCTTTCTGGAAATACAAGGAGTCGTGGTAGAGGGAGTGGAGGTAGCATATGGCTGATCTGCAACAATTTATCGATGGACGCCTCCCGATCATTTGGGAATCCGTCGTGCAAACCTTTCAAATGGTGTCCATTTCGCTCCTGTTCTCCGTTCTGATCGGGCTGCCGCTGGGGATTCTTCTGATCTTGACTCGGCCGGGAAATGCCTTGGAGAATCGAGTGGTTTACCAGATCTTAAACGTCGTGGTCAACATCATCCGATCCATTCCGTTCATCATTTTGCTGTTCTTTATTTTGCCGTTCACCAAGCTGTTGGTCGGCACTTCGATCGGGATTAAAGGCGCCATCGTTCCGCTGATCGTCCATGCGGCTCCAAACATTGCTCGCTTGATGGAAAATGCCTTGCTGGAAGTAGACAGCGGCGTGATCGAAGCCTACAAATCGATGGGGATTCGGACGCGGCATATCATCTGGCATGTGCTGCTGCGGGAAGCTCGTCCCTCTATCATTCTGGGATTGACGATTGCCTTGATTACCTTGATTGGCGGAACCGCGATGGCGGGACTGGTCGGAGCGGGTGGATTGGGTGATTTGGCTTACCGCTTTGGTCATTTGCGCTACGAAGTCGATGTCATGTACGTAACGGTCTTCATCTTGATTGTGCTGGTGCAATGCTTGCAGACAGTCGGCAACAGATTGGCGGCCAAGTATAAAAAAGACTAGATTCCCATGGGGAGGTGCGAGAATGCAAACAGCAAATCAACTGCTATACGTAGAGAAGCAGGGGGCGATCGCGACGATCTTCCTCAATCGCCCGAGTAAGCGAAATGCGCTGAACCTGGAGATGTGGGTCACGTTGTCCCGCCTGCTGGGGGAGCTAGAGACGGACGAGCAGACGAAAGTGGTAGTCATCCGCGGAGTAGACGAGACTGCCTTTGCAGCTGGAGCCGACATCAGCGAATTTTTGTCCAATCGTTCCTCGGCGCAAAAGGCTAAGGAGTACAACGATCTGTCCATGGAATCGGTGGATCGGCTGCATCGTTTTTCCAAGCCAACGATTGCCATGATCCAGAAGTACGCAGTAGGTGGCGGACTCGATATCGCTCTTTCGTGTGATTTCCGTTTTAGCGCAGAAGATGGGATTTTTGCGATCACCCCATCCAAGCTGGGAATCGTCTATAATTTAACTAGTACCAAAAGACTCGTTGACCTGATTGGTCCCTCCAAAACGAAAGAAATATTGTTTACAGCCAGAACGCTCGATGTGAACGAAGCATATCGGATTGGTCTCATCGACCGCATTTATAACAGCGGTGAAATCGTGAGCAAAACGTATGAGTTTGCGGCATTGATCGCCGAGCGTTCACAAGTGTCCGTGCGTGGTGCCAAGCAAATGGTGCAGGCGATTCTTACGGGGCATACCGAAGAAAACGAAGAAATTGCCACACTAGTCTTGCAAACGTTTGATTCGGACGACTACAAGGAAGGCGTGCAGGCGTTTTTGGAAAAGCGAAAGCCGAAGTTTCGCTAAAACGGAAAGGTAGGATACAAGATGGCAGGAACAGAACAGACCAAAGAAAGCTTGCTTTTTACTCGGGTAAACAAGGAAACACAAGCGTTACCCATCTCCATCGAGGACTGGGAGAAAAAGGCGCGTGAGCTGTTGCCAGACGGTCCGTTTGATTACATCGCAGGGGGATCGGGGGCAGAAGAGACATTGGCTGCCAATCGCTCGGCATTCTCCAAATGGGCGATTGTACCGCGGATGCTCCGGGATGTTTCCGAGCGTTCTCTCGGCATCGAGCTTTTTGGTCAACAGCTGAAAACTCCCGTCATGCTGGCACCTGTAGGCATGCAAGCCATTGCTCATCCAGATGGAGAATTGGCGACGGCAAGAGCGGCATCGGCTGCTGGTGTACCGATGGTGGTCAGCACCGTATCTGCACATACGCTGGAGCAGATTGCGGAAACGATGGGGGACGCTCCTCGCTGGTTCCAGCTGTACTGGTCCAATGATCGGGAAGTGTGTGCCAGCATGGTAAAACGCGCGGAGGCAGCAGGCTATTCCGCGATTGTCCTGACAGTGGACACTGTCATGCTCGGCTGGAAACGCCGCGATTTCCGCAACGGCTATTCGCCACTGCGAGAAGGGAAAGGACTGGCGAACTACATCAGCGATCCGGTCTTTTGCTCCAGAATGTCTGAAGTAAACGCAGAGAATGCGGTCGAGGAAGTGCTCCGCAATATTTACCATCCGACACTGGGCTGGGACGACATCGATTATTTGCGCCAGCATACCAGCCTGCCGATTCTCGTAAAAGGCATCCTGCATCCAGACGATGCAAATATCGCTGTAGAGCGCGGCGTAGACGGAATCATCGTGTCCAACCACGGAGGGCGCCAGCTCGATGGAGCGATATCCACACTGGATGCGCTGCCGGCAATCGCAGAGGCAGTAAAAGGTCGCATCCCGGTTCTGCTGGACAGCGGTGTGCGTACAGGAGCAGATGTAGTCAAGGCGATCGCGCTGGGAGCCACAGCCGTTTTGATCGGACGTCCATTCATGTTTGGCCTGGCCGTAGCGGGTGAAAAGGGCGTGGCGAGCGTGCTGGATACTTTGATGAACGAGCTGGACGTATCGGTGGCTTTGTCCGGTAGCAATTCGGTTGCTGATTTGAATCAGAGCATATTGGTTCGCTTGTAACTACTGGGAGGCATATTGGCATGCAGCAGGCGCTACAAAACATGAAAGTGATTGACTTGACACAGGTGCTGGCCGGACCTTACTGCACGATGGTGCTGGGTGATCTGGGAGCAGACGTGATCAAGGTAGAAAAGTATCCAAACGGCGACGACAGCCGTATCATGGGGCCGTACTTTGAGGACGAAAGCTACAGCTTCATGATGGCCAATCGCAACAAGCGCGGTATTCGCCTCAATATCAAGGACGAAGCGGGACGAGGAATCCTGTACGACCTTGTAAAGTCAGCAGATGTGTTTATTGAGAACTACCGTCCGGGTGTTACGAAAAAGCTTGGGATTGATTATGAGACCTTGCGCGAGATCAATCCTGGCTTGATCTATTGCTCCATCTCGGGCTACGGCCAGACTGGCCCCTACAGTCACAAAGGTGGATATGACATTATGGCGCAAGGCTTGTCCGGCCTCATGAGCATGACCGGAGAAAAGAACGGACGCCCTGTCAAAAACGGAATTGCCATCCATGACATCGCAGCTGGTGTCACGGCGATCTACTCGATCATGGCGGCGTACATTCATAAGATATCGACGGGGGAAGGCCAATACATCGATCTGTCGCTGGTGGATTCGGGACTTGCCTGGACCGTGTGGGAATCGGCAGCATACTTTGGCGCAGGAGAAGTGTCCAAGGCAAACGGCTCGGCACATCGTGTGACGGCTCCATACCAAGGCTTCCCGACGAAAAACGGGAACATTTTAGTAGGAGCAGGTAATCAAAAGCTGTGGGAAAAATTTTGCAAAGACGTCATCGGAAAAGAAGAGTTGATCGAGGATCCGCGCTTTTTAACCAACAGTGAACGAAATGCAAACCTGCCGGAGTTGGAGCAAGTCATCCAGGACACTCTGATACAGCAGGATTCGCAATATTGGCTCGAAAAGCTGGATGCCGCCGGGGTGCCCTCCAGCCCGATCTATCAATACGACGAGGCATTGAACGACCCGCACATCCGCGCGAGAGACATGGTGATTGAGTATGACCATCCGTTGGCGGGAACGATCCAAAGCCTCGGATTTCCTGCGAAATTTTCACGGACTCCTGGTCAAGTACAGCGCCCCGCGCCGCTGCTCGGTCAGCACACACGAGAGGTACTGCAGGAGCTGGAGTATTCAGAGGAGACAATCCGGCAGCTGGAGGAAAATAACGTAATCTAAACACAGGGTGCACCAAAAAGACCAGTCCCCCTAGTTAGAAAGGGAGAGACTGGTCTTTTCAGATTCATTTCATTACTTCACGGATGCCGTGTGGGCAGCTAGCGCATCGATGATGGCTTCCCAGTCATTTGCATGAATCTCGTGGCCTGTGCC
>JARDZO010000238.1 GCA_029240815.1 Brevibacillus sp. | reverse complement strand
GGACGACCTTCTCTTTTAATAAAGCCGCCGGGGATTTTCCCGACTGCGTAGAGACGTTCCTCGTAGTTGACAGTTAGCGGGAAGAAATCAAGAGCTTTTGGTTCCTTCGAGACCGTCACTGCAGACAGGATTGCCGTATCGCCGTACCGAACCAGAACCGAACCGTGCGCCTGTTTAGCCATTTTGCCAAATTCCAGCGTCAGTTTGCGGCCTGCCAGTTCGAAATCAAATGTACGGAATTGTTGCTCCATGTTGCTAGCAGTCCTCCTTCACGACAATGTGCATATCTACACTTTGTTTTCTACCTATATGTATTATTTCCTGCCGTACTCAAAATTAAATGGTTACCTTTGGCAGTCTTTCTAGATAATAAAAAAAGCTTCTATTGAAGCTATTGATGAAACAAATCCTTCTTCTGTTGAAGGGTTTATTCGTTTCAGAGAGTGCAGCACTTACAACAGAGCTACACCCTCCTACACGATAGAAAAAGCGGGATGAACCCGCTTTTTACAAGACGCTAATTAGCGACGCAGACCCAGACGGTCTACTACCGAACGGTAACGTTGTACGTCCGATTCACGCAAGTATGTCAACAGGTTACGACGTTGACCTACCATTTTCAACAGACCACGACGGCTGTGGTGATCTTTCTTGTGCGTACGCAAGTGTCCGTTCAGGTTGTTAATGTTTTCGGTCAGGATAGCGATTTGCACTTCCGGCGAACCGGTGTCGTTCTCATGAGTACGGAACTCTTGGATCAGTTGAGTTTTACGTTCTTGAGTCAATGCCATCATGACTCACCTCCTTATTTTGTATACCGTTAGCCGAGTCCGCCGTCGGTGAGCCTCGGTCGGCCAAGCTACGGTTATCTGTACAACGTTTTGAATTATAGCATACCATTTTACGAAAAGCAAAGAGATTCCATTGCAAGATTTACTCGCCAACTTTTTGCTTGGCCATTTCTACGTCGCGTTGAATTTGAGCGATCAATGCATCGACACCGGCAAATTTTTGCTCTTCGCGGATGTAGAATAAAAACTCTACTTCTACATCCTTGTCGTAAATCTCGCCCGAGAACTCAAAAATGTGTACTTCTAGCGATTTTTCTTTCTTTTCTAGCTCGAAGGTCGGTTTAATCCCTACGTTCATCACACCGTAGTAGCTCTTTTGATCAACGGTAAAACGCACACCATACACACCGTTTTTTCCGATCAAATAAGGTGCGGCTACTTTCACGTTTGCGGTAGGAAAACCAATCGTACGACCGCGTTTGTCACCGTGAACGACAGTGCCCCGAACTTTATAAGGACGACCGAGTAAATGACGAACCTGGTCCACATCACCATCGTGCAAGTATTCCCGGATGATGGTACTACTTACCTTTTCTCCCAGGCGATTTACGGGTCCGACGATATCCAGTCCATACCGTCCTTCGCTCATTTCCTGCAGCGTCTGTGCAGTCCCCATACCGCGATGACCAAACGTATAGTCAAAACCGACTACCACGTGGCGACAATTCAGTGGCAAGAGGCATTCAGAAATGAAATCTTCTGGATAAACGGCAGCAAAACCGATATCAAAATTCATCACGTAGGTGTTATCCACACCCATTTTCTCGAATTGTTCCAGTTTATCAGCGAGCGGTGTCAGGTAGCGCGTATAGCCACTTTGCCCCAAAACCTCACGGGGGTGAGGGTCAAAAGTCAAGACCGTACTTTGCCAACCGTTCGCCTTTGCGGTATCAATCGCTTTTTGTATGACTCGCCGATGACCGATATGTACACCATCGAAATATCCTAGTGCGATTGCACAAGGCTGTGTTTGCAAATCAGTAGAAAGTGGGTATGTCAGGGAGATCGTTTTCACGGTTACACCTCGGAAGGAAAGACTTTTTCTGCTTTGGCGTAGAGGCCTTTGTCCCCACGGCACACGCGGTGAATCCCGAGCAATTCGTCCCCATCAAACAGGCAGATCAAGCTTCCTTCCTCGGCACTTACTCCCGGCAGTGCTGTAACTAATCCATTACGCACCGCTCTGACGCGCTCCGGTTTTACTTGAAAAGCGGGTAAGAACGACATCGCTTGCGGGATCGAGACCAATTTTCGGGAAAGCTCTTCCCGATCTGCAGCCGCATCTTCCAACAATTGAAGAGGGATCGCTTCCTCTTGCACGAACGGACCGCTTTTGATACGCCGCAACAGCTTCATATGGGCAGGATACCCCAGTACGCGCCCGAGGTCAACACATAAGGTGCGCATGTACGTACCTTTGGAGCATGTACACGTAAACGATACATCCACGACACCGTCACCCACTTGGATCTCATGAAGCGTCAGCTCATAGATCGTCACTTTACGTGCTTGCCGTTCAATGACTGTCCCTTCCCTGGCCAGATCGTAAAGTCGTACGCCATTTACTTTCACTGCAGAGTACATGGGCGGCACTTGATCAATCTCTCCCAAGAAGGATCGGAATAGCTCTTCCACGCGTTCTTTGGTGATCGAGGCTGTATCTACTGCCATCTGTTCAATAACTTCACCTGAGGCATCCTCGGTTGTCGTGGAGGAACCGATACGCATGACCACATCGTAACGTTTGGGCAGTTCCTGCAAATACTCGACGAGCCTCGTAGCCTGTCCGAGGCAAATGGGGAGCACTCCCGTCACATCAGGATCGAGAGTGCCAGTATGCCCTACTTTTTTGGTGCCGTAGAGACGACGGATTCGCGCCACACAATCATGAGATGTCATGCCAGCCGGCTTGTCCACTACCAGTACACCGTTCACGTTACTCATTGCTGTTCACTCCTAGTGCTTCTTCCAAGACAAGCCTTACTGTTTCTTTTGCCTGCTGGAGAGATCCCCGAATGGTGCACCCTGCCGCTTTGGCATGTCCGCCTCCACCCAGTCGCTTGGCGATAGCTGACACATCTACCCGATCACGTGCCCGCATACTTACCTTGACTGCACCTACTTCAGACTCCACGAAAGAGACTCCGACTTCTACGCCTTCGATGTTTCGGCAGTAGTTCACCAATCCACCCGCATCTTCACGCTCTGCCCCCGATTGGACAAAGTCCTCATGACGCACTGTGATCGATGCAACGAGGTTTTGGTGGGATAACTCCAGGGATTGCAAAGCAAGGCGCAAAATCTTGACGTGGGCAAAGGTAATTTCTTCGAGACAGCGTTCTGCGACTTCTCCTGGTTTGACACCGTAACGCAACAGCTTTGATGCGATTTCCATTACATGGGGAGAAGTGTTGGAATATCGAAATCCTCCGGTGTCTGTCAACAAGCCAGTATAGATGCACAGCGCCAGCTCTTCGTTAAAGGACACTCCTGCTGCCAGTGCCACATCGTACAAAATTTCTGCAGTTGCAGCAGCATCTGTCCGAATGAGGTTGATGGTGCCAAAGCCGTCATTCGTTGGATGATGGTCAATATTCAGCAAAGCAACTCCTGAACCAAAAAGAGACCGTATATCGCCCATCCGAGACTCATCAGCACAGTCTACAGCGATTACGGCCTCGAATGTTTCGTCCAGCGGTTGCTTCGAGAGATTTCGCAGTTGGTCAAAACGCGGTAAAAAGTTGAATTTCACCGGCGTTTCTCCTTCATTTACGACAACGTACTCTTTTCCTAATTGCTCCAGCATCATGACGACACCCAGAGCCGAGCCAGTCGCATCTCCGTCTGGATTGACATGAGATAGAACCAGGAAGCGGTCATGCGCATGCATGAATTTCGCCGCTTCCTCCACACGATTATGATTTGGATTCATCCTGTTTTCCCTCTTCAGTGGAGATTTCCCGCAGGATTGATTCTATTTTACTGCCGTAGTTGATCGACTCGTCCAGTTTGAAAGTGAAATCTGGAATGTGGCGCAGTTTTACCCGCTTGCCGATTTCTGTACGCAAGTAGCCTTTTGCTTTTTGCAAGCCTGCCAATGAAGCTTTTCGCTCTTCCTCACTGCCGAAGATGCTGACATATACTTTCGCCAACTGTAGGTCACTGCTCACTTCAACATCTGTTACGGTCACAAAACCGATGCGCGGGTCCTTGAGTCCACGTTGCAAAAGAATGCTCAGCTCTTTCTTGATCTCTTCCCCTACTCGGCTCATCCGTGTCTTGTTCATGTTTTTCACCTCCGCTGGCTGCACTAATCGTAGTATTCCGTATCCGCATGAATCAACTCCACGTCGGGGTGGTTTTCCACCAATCGTATAACAGCCTGTATTTCCTTTTGCAAAAAGGACATCTCATTAGCAACGGCAGCGATACCCAAAATGGTACGCTGCCACTGCTCGGGATAAGCCATCTCTGCTGCGGAGACATTGAATCGGCTCCGCAACTTTCCGATCAGACTCTTGACGATGGCCCTTTTCTCTTTCAGGTTTTGACAAGCGGGCAGAAACAGTTCAATCTGCACACCTGCGATCATTATTGTTTCACTTCCACCATTACGAAGGCTTCGACAACATCTCCAACCTTCAGGTCATGGAAGCGTTCGAGTGTCAAACCGCACTCATAACCAGCTGCGACGTCTTTCGCGTCGTCCTTGAAACGTTTCAGGGTATCCAGTTTGCCTTCGTAAATCACGATGCCTTCACGGATCAGACGAGCTCCCGCATCGCGGCTCAGCTTGCCTTCCGTTACGTAGCAACCGGCAATGTTACCCACTTTGGATACTTTGAACACTTCACGAATTTCCGCTTGACCAATGATGTTTTCTTTATATACAGGATCCAGCATACCTTTCAGGGCTTGCTCGATCTCTTCGATAACGGTATAGATTACACGGTGCAAACGGATGTCGATCTTCTCTTGTTCGGCCATGTTGCGCGCATTTGGTTCAGGACGAACGTTGAAGCCGATGATAATACCGTTGGATGCATTTGCCAGAGTCACGTCGGACTCGGTAATCGCACCAGCACCAGTATGAATGATTTTCACGCGGGTACCGTTTACATCGATTTTTTCCAAAGCACCACGCAAAGCTTCTACAGAACCTTGTACGTCTGCTTTTACAATCAGGTTCAGCTCTTTGATATCGCCTTCCTGAATTTGCTGGAAGAGATCGTCCAAAGACACGCGAGCACTATCACGACGCTCGGATTCACGCTGTTTCGTTGCACGAGCTTCCCCGATTGCACGAGCTTTTTTCTCGTCTTCGAAGACGCGGAACTGGTCACCTGCTTGAGGAACATCATTCAAACCTGTAATTTCCACAGGAGTGGATGGACCTGCTTCTTTCAGACGACGACCTTTGTCGTTTACCATCGCACGAACACGACCAAATGCGGAGCCCACAACGATCGGATCGCCTACGCGCAGTGTACCTTGTTGTACGAGGATGGTCGCAACTGGACCGCGTCCTTTGTCCAATTCAGCTTCCACAACGGTACCACGGGCACGTTTGTCTGGATTGGCTTTGAGCTCTTGTACTTCGGATACAAGCAGGATGTACTCCAGCAGTTCCTCGATACCAGTACGTTGTTTTGCGGACAATGGGGAGAAAATCGTTTCACCGCCCCACTCTTCTGCAACCAGCTCATACTCAGTCAGTTCTTGCTTGATGCGATCAATATTCGCATCTGGCTTATCCACTTTGTTCACCGCTACGATGATTGGAACATTGGCTGCCTTTGCGTGGCTGATTGCCTCAATCGTTTGCGGCATCACACCATCGTCAGCTGCTACAACCAGAATCGTAATGTCGGTAATTTGCGCACCGCGTGCACGCATAGTCGTGAAGGCCGCGTGACCCGGTGTATCCAGGAATGTAATTTTCTTACCTTTAATTTCAACCTGGTACGCACCGATATGCTGGGTAATACCGCCAGCTTCGCCAGCTACCACGTTGGTAGAGCGAATCGCGTCCAGCAGAGTCGTTTTACCGTGGTCAACGTGACCCATGATTGTAACTACTGGCGGGCGCTCCATCAAGCTTTCTGGTGCATCCACTTCTTCCAGTGTTTCGAAGTTAGTTTCATCGATGATGATTTTTTCTTCGACTTCTACGTTGTATTCTGCGCAGATGAGCTCGATAGCCTCTTTCTCCAGGTATTGGTTAATGGTGGCCATGATACCCAAATTAAACAACTTTTTGATGATTTCCGCCGGTTCCTTACGCAGTTTTACTGCCAGCTCGTTCACAGTCAATGAATCAGTGAATGTGATTTTTGTTGGTGGTTCCAGAACTGGACGCTGTTGTTTTTGTGGTGCACGATGGTTGTTGCCTCTGCGGTTGTTTTGGTAGCGATTGTTACCACCACGGAAAGGCGTGTTTTTCTTGTTGTCTTCAAACGTTTTCTGGGTTTGAGGCGCCTTTTTAATTTTTTCTCGCTTCTCGGTGCTAACATTTGTAGGGAGTTTTACCTTGTCTTCAAAATCCTCGCCCGTGCGTGGCTCTGCCGGAGTACTGGCAGCAGGAGCAGCTTGATTTTGCGGACGTTGTTGTTGATTTTGATTTTGCGGTCTTGGTGGTCGTTGTTGTTGGTTTTGCGGCTGTGGCTTGCGGTCAGTCGGTTTTGCGGGTTGACTTCTCATATTGTTTGGTCTTCTCTCCTGATTCTTCCCCTGATTTTTTCCATGTTGAGGACTTTGCTGATCGGGACGGTTGCCATTTTGGCTGTTACCCGTTGGACGATTGCTATTCGGGTTAATTCCTCCACGATCACGGTCGGCCGGGCGGTCATTCCTCTGTTGCTGTGAAGGTTGACCTTGCCCTGGTTGCGACTGGGGACGGGATTGTCCTCTGGATTCGTTGGGGCGTCGTTGATCGTCTGTCTGCTTCGGTTTTGCATCACTTGGCGCCTGGCGCTGCTCCGGCTTGGAGCTCGCACGCAGCTTTGCCATGTGATCCTCGATCTTTTTGATCGTCCCTTCTTCCATGATACTCATATGATTTGCTACTTCTATATTCAATCGCTTTAGCAAATTGAGGATTTCCTTACTGCTCATGTTGTGTTGTTTGGCATATTCATACACACGTGTCTTCAAATGGACTTCACCCTTTCGTTAGTTAGGTGAGCAGACGCTGAATGCTTTCGGCCAATTTCCCATCGGTTACCGCCACGGTAACGCGCCCATCTTTTCCGATTGCGTGCCCCAGTTCATGTCGGTCCCCAGTGGTAACACACGATACACCGTAATAGGAACATTTATCTCTTACTTTTTTGGCAGTGTTGTCAGATGCATCCGCTGCTAGCAACACCAGCCGGGCCTGACCACTGCGTACAGCTGCTAGGACGAGCTCCTCACCGGTAATTACTTTTCTTGCTCGCATAGCGAGTCCGAGCAATTGAGCAGCTTTTGGGATCATCGCCCAATCATCTCCAGCCATTTTTCACGAAATGCATCGTATTTCTCTTGGGTGATGGACATATTCAGGGCGCGTTCCAGCACTTTTTTCCATTTTCCCGACGCGAACGCATCCGGCTTCAGACAGCTATCCTGCCGACAAACATAAGTTCCACGGCCAGCCGCCTTTCCTGTCAGATCAATGACGATCTCTTCTTCAGGCGTCCGAACCACACGAATTAATTCCTTTTTCGGGAACATTCCTTGGCAAACGATGCATTTACGTAAAGGTATTTTTTTTTGCTTCATGATTATTCGTTGTCAGCCCCTTCACCGCTCTCTGCTGCTTTTGGATAAGCGATGCCTTCTTGATCAGCCTGGGACTCACTTTTGATATCAATTTTCCATCCGGTGAGTTTGGCAGCTAGACGTGCGTTTTGACCGCGCTTGCCAATCGCCAGAGACAATTGGTAATCTGGCACGATAACACGCGTCACTTTTTCTGCCGCATTCACTTCAACGTGGAGAACTTTTGCAGGGCTGAGTGCATTTGCGACATACTCAGCTGGGTCTTCGGACCAACGAACGATGTCGATCTTTTCACCTTTCAGCTCGGTGACAATCGTCTGTACGCGCATGCCCTTTGGACCGACACATGCACCGACAGGATCTACGTCTGCGTTAATCGAATGAACAGCGATTTTGGAACGATCTCCGGCTTCACGAGCGACGGACTTGATTTCCACGACGCCATCGTAAATCTCTGGAACTTCTAACTCAAAGAGTCTCTTCAAAAGGCCTGGGTGCGTACGAGATACCACAATTTGTGGACCCTTCGTTGTTTTTTCTACCTTGATGATATATGCCTTCACGCGATCTTGTGACTTGAAGTCTTCGGAAGGCATTTTTTCTGTGATCGGCATAACTGCTTCTGCTTTGCCCAGATCGATATAGTAATTGCGAGCATCCATGCGCTGGACAACACCCGTAACGATGTCGTCTTCGCGCTCGATGAATTCGCTGTAAATCAATCCACGCTCAGCTTCGCGAATGCGCTGGGTAACGACTTGCTTCGCTGTTTGCGCTGCAATCCGACCAAAATCACGTGGTGTTACTTCAATTTCAACAATATCGTCCAGACGGAAATTCGGATCAATTTCCTGTGATGCCTCCAGGGAAATCTCAAGGCGTGGATCCAATACTTCCTCTACTACGCTTTTACGCGCGTATACACGCACGGTACCCGAATGACGATTTACATCCACCCGCACATTTTGGGCCGAGTTGAAGTTACGTTTGTATCCAGAGATAAGAGCCGCTTCGATGGCTTCAATCAGTACGTCTTTGGTGATGCCTGTCTTTGGTGATGCCTTTCTCTCTTTCAATGGCTTCTAGAGCCTCGATAAAATCGCCGTTCATGACTTTCGTTGCCTCCTCCTTTACTTACCACCGGCCTTGACTATTAAAAGACGATTGCCATACGGGCCGTGTCAATTTGTTCTTGTGTGATCACGTACGTCTTTTTTAGTTCCTTTACTGTCAGCTTGCCATCCTCAAAGGATATCAGTTCGCCCTCGAATAGGCTGGCTCCTTCTATTGGCTCTTTTGTTGTGATGTGAACGTGCCGTCCGACAGCCTTCTCAAAGTCTTTATCTTTTCTCAGCGGACGCTCAGCGCCCGGCGAGGATACTTCCAAGAAGTATGCAGTTGGGATCGGATCCAGTTCATCTAATATTTGGCTCAGCTTCTCGCTGACAAGGGCGCAGTCATCGATGTCAATGTTGCCAGTTTCATTGTCGATAAAAACGCGCAGAAACCAGTTGCTGCCTTCCTTTTTGTACTCAATTTCAACTAGTTCCAGACCCAATTCGTCAACAATGGGCGTGGCCAGTTCGGTGACGATGTCCGTTACCTTGCTCAAGCAAGTACCTCCTTCTCGTATAAACCCTGAGGTGTAGCCAGAAAGAAAGAGTGGGTTTCCCCACTCTCGATCTGTCATGCGTATAAAACCAGTATTTCCAAAAAAATTATAGCATAAGCGCCCTCCGCTGACAACCTTTGGATGAGCGGCGGTCTCTTCACGTCTCATTAGAACAAGGATAGCTGGTTTGATTCTGGCAAACCTTTCAAAGCCCCCTGCTCTTCCAGATACTCCAAAATGGTCTTGGAGATTCTCGAACGAGACAGCAAGTCTTCCTTGGACAGGAACTCTCCTTGCTTTCTTGCTTCTACGATGCTGATCGCAGCATTCGTTCCTAATCCAGGCAGCGCATTAAACGGAGCGATCAAGGAGTCGCCATCAATCAAAAAGC
>JARDZO010000237.1 GCA_029240815.1 Brevibacillus sp. | reverse complement strand
GCAGGGACTATGGCGAGCAAATGGCTGCACATACCCATGCCGGGCAATCTACTGGGAATGCTTCTATTGACACTGTGCTTGTGCATGGGATGGATACGCATGGATTGGGTGGAACAGGCGAGTGCTTTTCTGGTTCGACACATGATGCTGTTTTTTGTGCCCATCATTGTGGGAGTAGCCTCGTATATGAATTGGATTGCCAAAGATCCGTGGACAATCATCTTGTCGATGGTGCTTGGCCCGATGATTGTCATGCTGGTAACCGGGAGAGTCGTCCAGTGGTATCTGCGTCGCCAGAAGCATAAGGCAGAGCCTTCCGTGAAACAGGAAGGGAGGGCGCTCGATGCTTAGTCAGCTGTTCGCCATTATCGTGACTATTGTCGGTTACAAAGGCGCGACGTCGATTACATCCCGCTTTCCTCGTTTACAACCACTAATTGTGGCCGTCTTGCTCGTTTGGCTCATGTGGTGGTTGTTCAGTGGCGACTGGGAGTCATTCTCTGCAGGAGGTCAGTGGATCTCTTTCTGGCTCGGTCCAGCTACCGTAGCGCTCGCGGTCCCTTTGGCAAAACAAATCAGAGAGTTTGCTCACATTTGGAAAGGTGTCCTGCTAGGCGTGGCCGTGGGTTGTGCGGTTGCCATCCTCACTGTCTACGTTATACACTGGTTCCTGGGTTCTGATGAACTACTCGTCAAAAGCATGCTGAGCAAATCCGTTACGACTCCCATTGCATTGGAGCTCGCTCGCTCTGTGGGGGGCGTGCCTGCATTGACAGCCTTTTTCACGGCATTGACAGGAATGATTGGCGTCCTCATTGCACGACCTGTTCTGAAATGGGGCGGCATACGAGAAGATTGGGCGATCGGCATTGCAGTAGGCACAAGTGCACATGCCATAGGTACCGCAAGCTTGAATCGGATCTCCCCTGTCCAAACGGCTGCTTCCAGTGTTGCGATGATTGTGGCAGGTGTCATAACATCGATCTATCTGATTCCATTTTCTTTTTCATTTTTTTAAAACCACGATTGGACGGGATTCGCTTGTCCGGAATGAGCCACTGAATGAAGCGGGCAATTTGGCTGGTGAACGGCAGCGCGACCAACGAACAAACCAGATTGAAAATGGTTTGGGAATGGGCGATTTGCATAGAGGGATTCTCCGTTAAAAAGGCACTGACCAGGGCAAGCTGTGAAAGAAAGGGTAAAAAGGCAAGAGCGCCAGCGACATTAAACAACGTATGGCACCAGGCGACCTGCTTGGAGGCGGTATTGGTACCGATACTGGCGATGACGGCGGTGAAGCAAGTCCCGATATTGGCTCCCAACACGATAGCCAGTGCAGTCTCCATCGAGAGGATGTTGTGGGCGAGAAGTCCCATCGTAATGACTGTCGTGGCTGACCCGCTATGAATCAATCCGGTAAAAATGATCCCGGTCAGCAGTCCTACTCCGATCGAATGACTGCTCTCCAGAAACAGGGAGCGGAAGGTTTCGGATTGTTCCAACGGTGCCGCCATTAGCTTCAAGGTGTCGATGCCGAGAAAAATCAGCCCGAATCCCGCGACCACGAGACCGGTGCAGCGAATATTGCGTCGCGGCATGAGCCATAGTGCCACCCCGATGAGCAGCATGGGGATCGCGAACGATTCCAGCTTGAGAGCGATCAGCTCCGTTGTGACCGTCGTACCCAGATTCGTTCCGAGGATAATTCCGACCGTCTGCGAAAACTGGATAATGCCTGCATTGGTCAGTCCGATCGTGAGCACAGTCACGGCGCTGGAGCTTTGCAAGACAAAGGTGGATAACAGCCCCATCCAAAAGCTGTGGATCGGCGTTCGCGTAAAACGTGCCATCCACTGTTCCATTTTTTGGCCGGCAAGATTTTGAAAGCCGGTCCTCATAGCATACATACCGAACAGAAAAAAACTGAGCCCAACAGTGAACGGGGCGAGGATGGACACGATCACAAGGTAAAATCCTCCTTCCCTAGACATATATGCTCTTCCCTTTGACTGGGGAAATTTCTGCAAGATACTTATACGGTATGCCTGTACCGAGACGAGCATGACAAGGAGGCCCTATAACAGTGGCGAAAGTATTATTGAATCAGCATCGAAAAAAAAGGCTAGAATCCGGTCACCCGTGGATATTTCAGTCAGAAGTACTGGAGATTCAGGGAGACGTAGTACCGGGAGAAATCGTGGAAGTTACCAATCACAAAGGACATTTCCTCGCGAAAGGCTACATCAATCCAGCCTCTCAAATGATCGTCCGCATTCTGAGCTTCGACCCGAATGAAACGATCGATTATGATTTTTTCCTGCGTAAAATTCGGCAGGCAGCAGAATTTCGTACCCGATTTGTGGACAACCCACGTGCGTGCCGGGTCATTTATGGAGAAGCAGACTTTTTGCCAGGGTTAATCGTCGACCGTTATGATGGCGTGCTCGTCGTGCAAGTGCTGTCTCTCGGAATCGAGCAACGCATGGACTGGATTCGCGACGCTCTCGTAGAAGTCTTTGCCCCGGAAGGCATTTATTTGCGTAACGATGTCCCTGTGCGAAAGCTGGAGGGACTGGAACAAGGGAAGGGTGTCTTGTACGGAGAATGCCCACGTGAAGTTTTGATCGAGGAAAACGGACTAAAGTACTATGTGGATATTGTTGAAGGACAAAAGACCGGATTTTTCTACGATCAGCGTGAAAACCGTGCTTCCATCGCTCCATTGATGAGAGGGTGGGGAGAAAAGCACGGAATCTCGTTGCAGCCCGTCGACGTGGATGGAGAGCAAATGGTGGTGCCTGTAGACAAACGAGGAAAAGTGATCAAAAATCCGTTCTGGGATGGTGCCGAGGTATTGGAGTGCTTCACCCATACAGGCTCGTTTACACTCAACGCCTGCAAGCACGGGGCGAAAAAAGTCACTGCACTGGATATATCCGAGCATGCCATCGAAACAGCCAAGCGCAATATCACGTTGAACGGTTTTTTACATCGTGTCGACTTTGTGGTAGCCAATGCGTTTGATTACCTTCGTGAAAACGTCGAGGCAGGACGCAACTGGGATGTCGTCATCCTGGACCCGCCTGCTTTTGCCAAATCACGTGGAGCTGTAAAAGGCGCAATCCGCGGTTACAAGGATATTAACCTGAACGGATTGAAGCTCGTTCGTCCGGGAGGATTTCTGGTGACAGCCTCTTGCTCGTACCACATGTCTCCCGAGCTGTTCCTGGACACGATTCAAGAGGCGGCGGTGGACGCGAAAAAGATTCTTCGCCTGATCGAATGGCGGGGAGCAGGAAAAGACCACCCGCAGATTACGGGAGCAGATGAGGCCCATTACTTGAAGTTTGCGATCTTCGAGGTGCGTGATCGAAAGTAGAGGAACCGTATTGAAAAAGAGAACAGAGCAGAATCCCCCGTCGCATCAAACGGGGGTTTTATGCGTTTGCACCCTCAAGCGAACTGTTTGTCGCTCCTGACTCGACGTATGATCTCCAAGGACTGTTTGAGTCCTAGCTCCTTGCCCAGCATAACTTGTCCTTCTGCCGGGGTAGAAGCTCGCGCCTGGGTCATCATTTGCAGCTCGTGGGAGAGCAAATGCTCGATCAAATAGATCTGTACCTGCCCAATTTCTCGTTCGCTCTTTCGGTCACGCTCACTAAACTTCATACGTTCCTGACTTTCTTCTACGTACTTGTCGATGTCGTTTTCCAAAAAGTGCGAAGCGGTGCAAATGATATTGCGATAGTCTTCCGTCTGGGAGGGAATCGTACGGACGGTATGACCGAGGTGGGAGAGGAGAAATTTGTTCAGAACGACATCATTTCGGGTGTAATTATTGTGCAAGAGGGAGTACTCCCCTAAAAACGACCCGCTGTCTTTGTCAAAACTGTGCAGCAACGTATAAGAAGAGCAGTACGTACAATAGACGAGATAGTCTCTCATGGACATCCCTCCAACAAAAATAGCTCCATGACAGGAAGTTTATTTGCTATGATATGACGGACAGAGTCCATGGGTGAATCCCTTGAAATTAGCGAATGGTTTGTGTATGCTGGGTGATGGGCTCGGCCCGGTAAAAGAACAGATGCTGGGCTTTTGCATAGCATAGGAGAGAAAGATACTGGGTAGGCTCTCTGCCACAGCAGAGGGGAAAGGAGTAAGGAAGAATGGGAAACGAGAAGATTCGTCTAGGGATAATTTACGGTGGGAAATCCTCGGAGCATGAGGTTTCATTGCGCACGGCCTTGTCGATTATGAAGGCAGTGGACGCAAATAGATACGAAGTGACGCCTATTTACGTCCAACTCGATGGCTCATGGGTGAAGGGGGACGCGATCACCGGACAATTGCCGGAACGAATCGAAGCCCTTCGCTTGACAGCAGGGCGTCTGGACGAAAACGACAATGACGTGGCAGGACAGCAATTGGTTCCTACCTCCAAGCCAGCTTCCCTGTTTTCAATCGGTCAGCAAGTGGATGTCATTTTTCCGGTTGTTCATGGACCAAACGGAGAAGATGGCACCATCCAAGGTATGCTGGAATTGGCGAACTTGCCGTATGTAGGAGCAGGCGTCATGGCTTCTGCAGTCGGTATGGATAAATGGATGATGAAAACAGTCTTTGCCCAAACAGGATTGCCGCAAGTTAAGTATGTGGGCATGCTGCGCTCACAATGGGAAAAAGATCGGGATGCCACCATGGACCGGATCGAGGAAGAGCTCGGTTATCCTTGCTTCGTGAAGCCTGCCAACATGGGCTCCAGTGTAGGCGTCAATAAAGCGAAAAATCGGGAAGAATTGGCGTCGGCACTCGATGTTGCCGCAAAATTTGACCGTCGACTCATCGTAGAAGAGTTTGTAAACGCTCGTGAGCTGGAGATCGGTGTTCTTGGCAATGAAGAGCTGATTACATCCGTTGTTGGAGAAATCATCGCAGCCAAGGAATTTTACGATTACGAAGCCAAGTACAAAGGCGCTGGCACTGAACTGGCGATTCCTGCCCTGGTGCCTGACTATGTCTCGGAACAAATTGCCGACATCGCGAAGAAGGCGTTTCAGGCATTGGACGGTTCCGGTCTCTCCCGTGTCGACTTCTTCTGGGATGAGAAGAACGACAAGCTGTACATCAATGAAGTCAATACGATGCCAGGCTTTACCCCCTTCAGCATGTATCCGATGCTGTTCCAAGCGGCGGGTGTCAGCTACAGCGAGCTGATTGATCGACTCGTGCAATTGGGGATCGAACGACATGCGGACAAACAGCGCAATATCGTGGATGCCGAAGAGCTGGAATAAAGACAATTGCAGCGCAAAACCAAATGACGATGAACCAAAGGATGCCAAAAAACGGCATCCTTTTTTTATCTTTGACCGTCCTCCCTGAAACAAAAGCCCCTTCACTTCCGTCTTACCAAAGATCCATTTTTTTCAACCCAGGAGCGTGCTTACATGAAACGATTGCTGCTATCGACCATTCTAGCTTTCGCATTTCTTGGTTCCCATTTTAGTGCCGTTTTGGCGGCGCAATCTGCCCAAGTATCCCACCAGCCTTCCGTCATCTACCAGATTGCGACGGACGGCAAAACCAAGAAAGTAGTCGCACAAATGCCGTACATGCACAGAGGCGCCATCTCTCCTTCAGGTCGCTATGTTTATACGGAACGCATCGGGTATGGCAAGAATGACCCAACCGTGCCGTACGTGTACCATACACAGACCAAGAAGCTCACACAGCTTAGCGGTTTTGCCAAGTGGTCCCCGAATCAGGACATTCTCTACATTCTGGAAAAAGGGGGAATCATCCGAGTCAATCCGGCAGATGGAACGAAAAAGGTGCTGGTAGAGGCAGTCCCGCAGTATCCTGTGCTCGACTTCGCTGTATCGCCTGACGAGCAGTACATGGCCTTTTCTCGTAAAGATGAAAAAGCTTCGGACCCAAGTCAAGCGATCCATCTCTACCTGCAGCACTTGACGACGGGGAAAATGAAAATCAACGACCGCTATGCATGGGAACAGCCTACAATCAGAGGCATCGAAACATTTTACTGGCTCCCTACCTCGAAAAAGCTGTTTTATCGAACCAAGGATGCCTACAAGGAGTTGGACCTTCCGACTGGCTTGAAGTACATGCACAAGCTGAATGACTTTCCCTCGTATTCCAATGACATGAAATACAAGTACGTTCGGGCCGGTAACGAAGAGTATTTGCTGGATTTGCAGTCAGGGAAAAAGGTGATGCTGCAAAAACAGCCGCAGGAGATCATGGGAAATTATCTAGATAGAATCGCATGGTCTCTGACAGGTCATCAGTTTGCTTCAGAGGAAGTGTTAGCCGCATCAGGAAATGCGCAAGATGTATACATGATGATCCGACTTAACAAAGATGAAATGCATCCTATTTTCCCGTTCGGTGATGTAGGTAAAAGTCAGTATAGTCCCTACATGAGCTACCGAGACAATGTCCGCCTCATCGGCTGGGCAAAAGACGGCAAATCCTTCTACGTTGCGGATTGGTCTTCGATTCACTACTCGAGTTTTTCTGCGGAAAAGCTGGACGCCTACCTGCAGGTTATGGAAAAATAGGGGCAAATCCGAATAAGGGCAAGCTTACTTTCGAAGGGGACTCTCTCTTGGAAGTGAAGCGCCTGTGGGAGGAATAAAAAGACGCCGCTTCTCTGCGTTACGGCAGGAGTGGCGTCTTTCATTTTATTGGGGGGCTGTTACGGTTGTCGCTCCAAATCCGTAATGATCGTCCACAGCTCCATACCGCGTGATGCTTTGAACAGAAAAGCATGATTTGCGTCACGCAGAGGGAGGAGTGCGGCAACCGCTTCTTCTTTGGTCGCTACGTGGAGCTTTTTGCCCACGAATGCATCGCTGAAGTGGCGGGAATGCTCTCCGACTGTCACGAGCATGGAAAAACGGTCGCGAAGATCATTTGCGTATGACCCTACTTGAGCATGCATCTCGTCACTGTCTGAACCCAATTCATACATGTCTCCCAGCACCAACACTTTTTGGCGCTCAGGAAACAGGTCGGCAAATGTGCTGATCGCCGCTTCCATAGAAGTCGGACTGGCATTGTAAGCATCGCTGATATACAGGGCTCCATGAGTGGAAATCACCTGCTCAAACCGCATGGCGGAGAGCTTGACAGTCGAAAGTGCGTCTACGATCTGTGTCGCGGACATTCCCAACCGTTTTGCGATGGCAACAGCTGGGAGGGCATTCAGGACACTGTGCTTTCCGTACAAGGGCAGGAAGGCGGGGAAACGCTCTCCCGAGGCAAAGCAGACATCAAAGTGCATGCCGTCTTCTCCGGAGCGGATCTCTTCTGCCCAGATATCGGCAGGACCTTCCACCGAGTAAAAAGCGACCTCACCCGGATAGAGATGGGCAATCATGCGCAAGTATTCGGAATCGCCGTTTAAAAGGACGAGTCCATCTGTCGATGTGTGGGGGAGAAGCTCCGCTTTGGCGAGGGCGATTTTCTCTCGGGAGCCAAAAAACTCCATGTGAGAATCACCTATGTAAGTGATCACGCTGATTTCGGGCTTCACGAGTGAAGCGATCAGATCAATTTCACCAGCGTGGTTCATCCCCAGCTCCAAAACCGCTGCTTGATGGCGCTCCTCAATCTGCAGGAGAGAGTAGGGGACGCCTAGGTGATTGTTCAAGTTTTTGTACGTCTTATAAAGGGGGAAATGGGTCTCCAGCACATGGGCGACGATGTCCTTGACCGTCGTCTTGCCGATGCTCCCGGTAATGGCGATATGCGGAATCGTCAGATCCTTCCGGTACCCGGCCGCTAGCTTTTGAAAGGCTCGTACCGTGTCATTGACCAGAATCAGCCCGAATCCCTGTGGCAAGCCCTGCGGAACTTTATTTTCATCGGAAATAACCGCTGCTACGGCGCCTTGCTCTGCCGCTTGGAGGAGAAAGTCATGGCCGTCCCGGGCTCCGCCGGTCAACGCGACAAACAGCGATCCTTCTGCCAACTGGCGAGTGTCAAAGTGAACGGCAGTCAACAGCAAGCCAGGATCACCTGCTCGTACCAGCCCTTCTGCTTTTATGGCCGCATGTTCCAATGCGATTGGTTTCATGTCCACGAGCTCCTTTTTGTTGTAATGAGTCCAAACCTCGAAGTCATGCTATCACGCACACTTTACCGCCGCAAGGGTAATTTGCTATCGAAAAGATTGCTTTTCGTTTGGACTCTCCGCTATCATAATACTATCTTCTCATACATAGTCGTACGAAAGTATCCTGCATCATTGCAAATGAAGGGTGATTTGAGATGGAAAAAAGCATTTTTACCAGAATCATGGAGGGTGAGATTCCTGCTAGAGTGGAATACGAAGACGAGCAGGTCATCGTCATTCACGACATCGCTCCAAAAGCGCCGGTACATTTGTTGATCATTCCGCGCAAACCAATTGCTACACTGATGGATGTGCAGACGGAGGATTTGCCGCTGATCGGCCATATTCACGCGGTTGCTCAAAAACTAGCAAATCAGCTGGAACTAAAAGGATTCCGCCTGATCAACAACTGCGGAAAAGAAGGTGGACAGGAAGTTTTCCACATTCATTATCATCTTCTTGCAGGCTTTCAGGAAGAAAAATGAACTAAAGGTTGACCTTCTTTAGTCAACTATCCTATAATGAAGTGTGACAGTCTGTTCGTACGTTCGATTCAGGCGTCCCACGGTTTTAGCGGAGGGAGGGAAGACAAATGGCAGAAATTCGAGTCA
>JARDZO010000236.1 GCA_029240815.1 Brevibacillus sp. | reverse complement strand
CCAAGCCCTGGGCATCCATCCGCTCACCTGGCACAAGCACAGGAATTCCAGGAGGATACGGGATTACCATTTCCGCTACGATTCTTCCCAACGAATTCTCCAGCGGTACCATTTCGCTCAGGGCATCCACCGCTTCGTCCATCGATACTACCTGTTCACGCAAATAGTGGGAGGAAACGACACCTGCTTCGAGTACGCGTTCTTCCCCCGGTTCTACCTCCAGATCCAGCGTTTCCAACAGACGAGTCAGCGCATCCAGATCACGGGAGGTGGTCCCTGCCGAAGCGGCCAAAAGCACATGCGAGGAATCTGCCAGCTCCGCATAAATCCCGTGCTTTTCCATGACATGCTGTAGCGCAAACCCGTCTATTTGTTCGGTCCGTACATGGAGGAACAGCTTTAACGGGTCGAGAGCGGCATACACGCTGCTGGCATTTACAGCCGGCCATTCCAGCCAAGTCAGTCTACCCGTGCGCTCTCGCAGCTTGTCCAGCTGCGGCAAAAGTCTGTCCCATTCCTCGGAAGCTTCTGTCACCAGATGACGCCGGGCCAAATCGAGCGACGCCATGAGCACATAGGAAGGACTGGATGACTGAATCATCGCTAAATACCTAAACAGCCTGTCCCGATCGATTCGTTCCCCTCGCACATGCAGCATGGAGGACATCGTCATCGCCGAAGCCATTTTGTGCGTCGACTGCACAGCTGCATCAGCGCCTGACTGCATGGCGGATAGCGGGAAGGCAGGATGGAACCCAAAATGCGGACCATGCGCCTCATCGATCAGGAGGGGAATATCGTACCGATGCACCGTGGCGGCCATTTTCTCCAGATCAATCCCCATACCATAATAGGTGGGATTCGTTAAAAAGACTGCCTTCGCGTCAGGTTGAGCATGCAGGGCACGTTCCACGTCCTCACGTCTGACTCCTGCGGCGACTCCGGTAGCCAAATCGACAGCTGGCACCAGGAAAATAGGTGTAGCCTTCGCCATGATGATTCCGTGATAAACGGATTTGTGGCAATTGCGCTGGACGAGGATCTTGTCACCGGGGCGACAAACCGTCATGATCAGCGCGAGATTTCCGACTGTACTTCCTCCAATGAGAAAACGCGTCTCCTCTGCTCCAAACGCTTCCGCAGCCAGCTCCTGTGCCTCTGCAATCACGCCCTGCGGCTGATGCAGATCATCTGTGCCATTTATTTCGGTGAGGTCCAATTCCAAAATCGTTTGATACCGATGTCTTCCTTCGCTGTCAAAGCTATGTCCCATTTTATGTCCTGGAACATGAAATGGGTGCGGACGACGCTTGACGTGTCGTTCCAGCTGTTCATACAGGGGGGCACGCTTTTGCCTCTCCCGAAAATCAGCATTTTTCCCCAACACGCACACTCACGTCCTTTATGAAATGAATTACCCACTATTTTAGCATGATTTGGCAAGAAAAAAGGCATCGGGATTTATCCGTTGCCTTTTTTCCTTCATGCATCTTTCCGTAACCATATTCTTCGCATCTGGTGAATAAAGAACGGGTACTTTTCATCCTGTACGTCTGTATTAACCATTTCCTGCTCGCATCTCTGGCAAATGAACTGCTCACAGATGGCGATTCCGTCGCTGCGTTCCATTTCACAGACGATACATCGCTGAGCAACCTTTTCCATCATTTTAACGCCTGCCCTTTTCCTCAATCTACCAATCATTATACCCCATTATAATCAGCATCATTCCCAAACGTTCGTCTTTTCGCCGATAGCTCGGTAGCTCCTGAGTAGATTGCACGCCTCCAGCAAGGGGAAGCAGGCACAGGCATCCACTACGTTTGCTTGTTTCATGTAGTGGACGAGCTCGTTTAGTGGCATTTGTCTGATGATGTCATCCGCGCTGCCAATGATCAGAAGATCCGTATTTTGTAGGGCCTTTTGCCATTGATCGCAAGGTGAGCACTCTGTAAAGATCTCGTTCGGAATTGGCTCATCCTCCAAAGAGAGCAAGCAAACCTCTTTTCCCTTTAACCAGCTTGTATCCATCTCGTTCCACAACGCAGTTGGCCCCCACAATGCTATGCGATGCACGTTCGCGTTTTGCGTTGCAAGCCTTCCTTCGCGCTCGATCCAACTACACAGGTGAGCATGGACAGACCGGTCTGGAAACAACCATTCCTGTCCCACCCTCCTGTCCATTCCCAATGCCCGGGCCACCGTCTGCAGAGAGACTCCCTCCCGATCGCATACCTCCCCCAACTCCAGGTAAAAGCGTTCTTTCCAATTCAAATAACGGGGGAGCTGCCGGATCACCTCATCCACCTCGCGTATCTTGCAGACAAGAGACACTCGCTGATCGTGAGCAAGCAGACGGCAAAGCGTACGTACCCAGTGCCCGTCCGGTTCTCCTCCAATCAGTACCTTCTCTTTTTCTGAAAAAAACGCCATCCTGACCACTTCCCATCTTTCGAGGCTGACATGGCGAACCATTTCCGATTCTGTCCAGCCATATGGGATATCTTCGCCGTAAACCAGCAACAGGCCAGGGGAATTGGTTAAGCGCGGAACTGCCTCTCCCCATCCTTTCACATCGGTTTGCCTTATCAGTAGCAGTCCATCTACCTCTGGAGTCGCTACTCCTTCCCCTTTTTCAAAGGGTATCAGATGGATTCCGCATGCCTCCAGAACCCGACGTTCTTCTGGTGTCCTCACATCTGACAACGCCAGCAAAGTCAAACGCTGATCGAACAAGACCCGCAACCTCCTCTAACACGACGAAACCAAGATCAGACCCTTCCATTCCCTTTAGCGTTCCCTTTAACCGCCAGTGCATAACGACAACAAGGCTTGTCTAAAAACACAAAAGCCGCTGGCATCACCAACGGCTGAAATCTTTCTAATGCACGCTATTTCATGCTTTTTCAACTTTTGCGACTATGCGATAATGAGACCTGAATATCGGCTTGTCGTAAAGGAAGTGACGTATGAAGGAACCAATCAATCAAACGATCTACAGTTACAAACTGCTGTACCGCTTTCGCTGGGGCATGATCGGTCATTTGTTACAATGGCTGCTGATGGGCACGTCCTTGATCGTGATTTCCATGTACCTAAACGTCCCTGTGGCTCGCCTGATCGTTACACTTGCCATCCTGCCGGCAATAGCCGTTAGCCATCTGATCGTGTTTCGTCTGTATGCTCAGCTGCGTTTACTTAAGCCTCATACAACAGCGGATATGCTTGTCTCTCCGTGGTGGGGAAGCGGGTATCGATTACCAGTTCCCTTATCGGTCTATCGCACGGGAGAGAGCGCTGTCCTGCTCGGCTGTCTGTTTCTCGCCGCTGCCGCTTACGTGTGGCTGCCTGTGGAGTATGGCCTGACTCTGCTCTGCGGTACGTTGGTCCTGTCATTGCCCAGAATGTTCGCTTTGCTCGTTTCCTTTCGCCAGTCCAAAAACAGTCGTGTGAAATACGAAAATAGAGGGGTCGCTTTTTTGCTTACGGATGGGTAAACGTCCGAGAAAAACGTCTACATGACCCACAGCTTGATGACGACCAAGGCTGCTAGACCCGGCAAACGCAAAAAACCGGCGAGCAGTGCGGTAATCGGATTGATCGGGATATGAAAGCTGGCTAATTCCCCGACCAGATTGGCAAAGAACAGCAAGATCGCCCCGATAACCAACTGCATGATCCCAAAACCAATCCAACGCACGGGACCCGTCACCGATTTACTAGCCGCGATGACGAGAAGTATCCCCGCAATAATCAGAGCAATGACCCATCCCGTTTCCATGAGCTTCCTCCTTAGGCTTGCTTACGATGATGCTCCCGCTTTGCTTGCGAGAGCAGATACATGTAGCGTTTCTCCGTCAACTGCAAATAGTAAATCGCATCATCCAATCCGCCATCCGGTTCGCTGATTTCTACCAGATGGCGGGCGTGCTGCCAATCCAGACGTGCCCGATTGACCGCTGTATCCAGCCCTACCCCATCGACGTCGACCAATACCCTCGTCTTTTTCCCCCACCTGCTCATCTATGTACCCCCTCATTGAAAGTAGTACAGCACCCCCGACAAATTGTTGACGGCATGCAGCAAAACCGCTCCCCAAATAGAGTGATAGCGATGACGGACAAACCCTAATCCGAGACCAATGGCAAAGAGCGGCACAAATAACGCCAAATCGATATGCAAGAGGGCAAACCAGAGACTGCTTAAAACGATTCCGACAAGGGCCCCGAGTCGACGCACCAAATACGTCTGTAAGACACCCCTGAACAATAGCTCCTCCGCGATCGGGACCAATATGCCAATCACAAGAAAGGAAGAGGCGGCCGCGATCATGTCGGTTTGCTTGGCTTGCACAATTTCTTTTTCGATCTGATGTTCTCGCTCGGATGAGAGAGAGAGTCCCAGCCAGTCCGCCAGCGGATTCGTGATCGCCACATCGAGAACTTTGGCGATCAGAAAGAACATGATCAGCAGCGTGATGATCATTTGTCCCAATCGCACTGGACGACAGACTCCGATTTCCGCCATACGCCCCCGAAACCAGAACGGAATCAACATCAGAAGAAACAGTTGAAACGAAGCCGATTCGAAAGCACCGCCGATCGTCCCCTCCGAAAAGAGCGTTCCCTCGAGTATCAATCCGTAGAAGAGTAGCGTACACGTCTGGAACACATGCATCCAAGCCACCATATGCAACACGTCGTTGCCGGTCAGATCGTGATCTCCCCAAAACCATTGCGTTTGCCGACTCTGCTTCCACAGACTGATGACAAACCCGAAGGCCCCTACCAAGCTGAATACCGTAATGGTTAACACCGCCAGCGACAGCCACATCTGCGGCTGCTCCGTTGTCGATGCGACCCATCGCCCATCTTCTCCCCGGTAGAATCGAATGACGGAAAACTCCGCGGCAAACATAAGCCAATACCCTATAAACAGCATGATCGCCCACGGAGTAGACCGATGTCTCTCTGGCTCAATCCGCAGCGACAGCCCCGGTCCTGTCAGCATCTCTTCACACTCCTATTTCACTCTATGTCTCGTCCCACAAAAAAAGTCCGTCTTTTCCCGAAGCCACTTTTTCTTACATCCGTTTGAACTGCTCCTCTGCCACCTGCTTTAAGTAAAGGTTCCTTTCCAGCAGAAACCGGGTCATGTACGATTCCAGGACAAGCCAATCAGCGATTTTACCCAGAAATCCTAGCGGCGAGCTATAGTCAAATGTATCGAGCATACGGGTTTGGTTTTTTCCTACTGGTATGAATTCATGCTCATGTCGAAAGCGTTTGAATGCTCCGGACACCATTTCGTCGACGAAATAACGCGGTTTGTCCATTTCTGTGATCTTGGCAGTCAGTCTTTGCTTGATTCCAAAATGGACGGCTTCCCAGGTCACAGATTCGCCCAGCTCTATCCATCCACTCGTGACCCCGGCGATCGCCTTTTCGCCTGTCCGGGAGGTAGACTCCATATGCAAATCAATACTTCTTGTCGCATCAAAACATAATTGCTGTGGGGCATCGATCACCAGCTCGGAACGGATGACAGGCATGTCTCTTCCCTCCTCATCACGCTTAGATTGCTTACCTGCATTGAAACGTAAAAAAAGACAGGTTGCCCCCGTCTTTCTGTTCGTCGTTGCTATAGTTCACGTCGACCTTCCAGCGCTTTGGTCAGCGTTACTTCATCTGCGTATTCCAGGTCGCCGCCGACCGGTAATCCATGGGCAATACGTGTCACGCGAATCCCGAAAGGTTTGATCAAGCGGGAAATGTACATCGCGGTCGCCTCTCCCTCGATGTTGGGGTTGGTTGCCAGGATGACTTCTTTCACCTGCTCATCGCTGAGTCGTTTCAGCAGATCGGGAATGCGAATATCTTCCGGACCGATCCCATCCATTGGAGAAATAGCACCCTGCAGCACGTGGTAATAGCCTTCAAACTCTCTCGTTTTTTCCATCGCCACAACATCTCTAGGCTCCTGCACAACGCAGATGATCGAACCGTCACGGCGCTTGTCCCTGCAGATGTGGCAAGGGTCAAGATCCGTGATGTTGTTGCAGACGGAACAGTAGTGCAGCTGGCGCTTGGCGTTCACAAGTGCCTTCGCCAGATCCAACACGTCGTCTTCTTTCATGTTGAGGACAAAAAAGGCAAGCCGCCCAGCAGTTTTGGGACCGATGCCGGGCAGTTTCATAAAGCCTTCGATCAGCTTGGATACCGGTTCTGGATAGAACATCGCGTTTGCTCCTTCAACTTTCTGGTTTTAGAACAGACCCGGGATGTTCATTCCTCCGGTGAATTTCCCCATGTCTTTTGCCATCAATTCATCGGCTTTGCGCAACGCGTCATTTACAGCAGTCAACACAAGGTCTTGCAGCATTTCTACGTCATCTGGATCAATGACTTCAGGCTTGATGAGGATTTCTTTTACTTGTTTATGACCATCTGCTTTTACCAACACAGCGCCGCCGCCAGCGGATCCTTCTACTACTTTATCTTTCAGTGCTTCTTGAGCCTTTGCCATTTCTTCCTGCATTTTTTTCACTTGCTTCATCATTTGCTGCATTTGCTGCATGTTTTTCATGTGAGGGTTCCTCCCTTAAATGTTCTTCATTTAGTCTTTTACTTCGACAAGTTCTTCACCTACGAGCTTGATGGCTTCAGCTAAAAACGGATCTTGCTCTTCCTCAGCAGGGCTATCCTTTTGCCCTACTTGCTGTTCGACCGACTGCCACTCCTCTTCCATAATGGAGAGCAATTGCAGCGGCTTGCCCAGCGCACTCAACATGACCCGTTCTACCACGCCTTTTAATTCAGGCTCCATGGTTTTATCGCAGTGGATGGGACTGGTGAACGTGACAACCACCGCATCACTGCCAGCAGCAACAGGCTGACCGTTTACCAACCAAGCCTGGTACTGGATTTTCACCTTTTTCAGATCAGTCAATATCTGGCTCCATTGTCCGCGCACCTGACGAGTCAGATTTTCGTCCAATGCTTTTGCTACCTCACGCACCCTGTTCATCGAGGTACGGGAACCGCCTCCTGCCGCAGCGACACGCTTCGGTTCAGCCTTTCTTGGCTCTTCCGATTTTTGTGTCGGCAAGCTCACCTGACCCTGCATGACCATAACCAGACGCTCTTCCAATACGCGTATGCGGTTCGCCATGCCAGTTAGTTCTTCGCTGTTTACTTGTGGAGCAGCGGAAGCAGCCGTTGAACCTGCTTGCTGCGCAACAGGCTGACACATCTTGACCAGTGTCAGCTCCACCAGCACTCTGGCGTACGTCGACCATTTCAATTGAGACAGCGCCTGATTGCACGTCTCAATCGCTGCGTAGAGCTCAGGGAAGCCGTATAGCTCAGCCACGTGGGCGAACTGATCGTCTATCATCGTCCGTTCCACGATTTCCTCTAGCTGAGGGGCCGTTTTCAAGAGCAGCATATCCCTATAGTAGTACAGAAAATCATGCAGGAACTGCTCGGGATCTTTGCCCTGCACCATGACCTGATCGAACTGCTCCATGACCTGTGCTACATCGCGCTCTGCGATATAACGAGCCAGGACGGAAAAGTACGTCTGTGAAACGGTACCCGTAATCTGCATGATGTCGCTAGCCTTCACTTCATCCCGGCTAAAGCTGATCGCCTGATCCAGCAAGCTGAGGGCATCGCGCGCTCCACCCTCTGCCATCTTCGCCACCAGCTGGAGTGCTTGTTCTTCGACTCGAACTCCTTGCGACTGGCATATTTTCTGCAGCAGATCGACCATCACTCGGAGCGGAATCCGATGAAAATCGAAACGCTGGCAACGAGAGATAATGGTCGCTGGCAGCTTATGCGGCTCCGTGGTCGCCAAAATGAAAATGACGTGCGAAGGCGGTTCTTCCAGCGTTTTTAACAACGCATTAAACGCCTCCGTCGTCAGCATATGCACTTCGTCAATGATGTACACCTTGTACTTGACGTCGCTTGGTGCAAATTTAACTTTGTCGCGTATGTCGCGAATTTCTTCAACCCCGCGGTTCGATGCAGCGTCGATCTCCAGCACATCTGTTACTGAACCGCTTGTAATAGCACGGCACGAACCGCATTCATTGCACGGCTCACCGTCAATCGGCTGTTCACAGTTTACGGCTTTGGACATGATTTTAGCTGCACTCGTCTTACCCGTACCACGGGGACCGTTGAACAAATAGGCATGGGAAAGCCTTCCTTCGCGTAATGCATTACGCAAGGTAATCGTCACATGTTCTTGTCCGACAACATCTTGAAACGTCTGCGGTCGGTATACGCGATACAGCGCGGTATAAGCCATGTTCGTGTGACACTCCCCATCTGCACAGTCCTCTTTTATATCCTGTTCATTATACACTATTGGCATAGTTCGATCAAAGAAAACGCCCCGATCACATGGTTGTGAGGGACGCTTTGCGTGGATCTTTTTACTAGAGGTAAGGGAGCATGATATGAAAGGTCGTTCCGTACCCTTTGGACGAGACACGAATTTGACCTCCGATATCGTGGATGATCTTTTGGCAGACGGATAGCCCCAAGCCTGTTCCTTCTTCCTTGGTCGTAAAAAACGGGTCAAAAATTTTGTCGATAATGTACAACGGAATTCCCGGTCCAGAATCATGAATGTCGATGCTCACCTTGTCTCCATCCTGATCGATATGATGGGAGATCTGAAGCGTTCCTTGTTCACCCATGGCTTCGATGCCGTTCTTGCATATGTTGATAAACACCTGCTTGAGCAACTCGG
>JARDZO010000033.1 GCA_029240815.1 Brevibacillus sp. | reverse complement strand
AGCTTTGGTGGACAGACGAGTTGGAAAAAAGCGAATTTTAAACATGAGCGAGAAAATGAAGTTAAAGCATCCAATTGTTCAGTATTTTTATGAACTACGGCTTAGTACCTTATAAAATAATTAACTGATCAATTTCCAATCGAGAGCCCTGCAAAGTCTGTTTCTTTACACTCCTCTGATGTAGCGCTATTTGCAGCGGAAGGTATGTAATCTACCAACCGTATGTATTGATTGATACTTTAAGCACGTTCAATTTTGAAAACGATGGGTCGGCAGAACATCACACTTCTATAGCAAAACAGAGGCGGACTAAGACTAGAAAAGTCATAGTCCGCTTCTTTGTGTTTGCTACTCTTTAGCATTAATAGCTTCCATTAAACAATCTTGATCTTTATGTAGTGTTAGTTTAGCACCCTTAGGACTTATTCATTATTGAAGAGGGGCCAATTCCGCTCGCGATTTCCCGATGATTCAATGAATCATTTTGTTCATGGGGTTTGTCTACGTTTTTGTCGTGAGGGCTGGCGGGGACATATACCACTGGTACACTCCGGGGGCTATTTATGAACAATTGGCGAGTGAAACGTATGACAAATTATTCATCATCTCGTTCTGAGTGATGTTGGGTTGATCATTGTTTGTTTGGGGCCCTAGATTGGAACACAACATTACATAAAACATACACGAGGTACACAAGTATGTTCATGTTTGCTATTAAACTAAATAATGAATTATCTGAAATAACAGAAAACAACGTTAATTGACTGGCATTTTCACATTAATACTTTGTGTAAGCAAGTAGATCAAAGTGAATAAGGAGGAGTAAAAAAATGGATAAAAAGGCCTATTATGAATTGCTTGAAAGTAAACTTCCAACTTATAAAGAATTCAAAAGGATTCCGGTACACGATAATGGAGAATCATTGGTTCCAATCGGAGGAGAATTCGAAGGGAAGATCCAAATCCTGGAGGACTACAAGAAATACACCGGTAACCAAATATTTGTCCGTTCCAATGTTCTGAAAATGCTTATTCAAGCCCAAAAAGCTTTAAAGGAAATCAATCAAGATTATAATCTTGAGATTTTATGTGGGTATCGTCATCCCGAAATTCAGGAAAAAACTCATAATGATATCAAGCAATTTCTGATTGATCGAGAGCCACAACTGGAGGGAGATGATTTAACAGAAGCTGCGCATCGTTTCAGTGCAGCCCCAGACGTTGCAGGACATCCGACAGGCGGTGCGGTTGACGTTCGAATCATCGGATCGGATGGTGCGCCCATTGACATGGGTCCAGCGTTTGTGCCGGATAAAGACGTCCATGTATTTTCTCTGTTTGTCGAGAGACCAGTGTGGAACAACCGGCAATTATTGCGGAATTGCATGGTAAAGGCCGGGTTTGCTCCATTTGACGGCGAATGGTGGCATTTTTCCTACGGAGACCGAGAATGGGCGAACTATTACGGCAAGGCAGAGGCAATTTATCAACAAATACGCTTTCAATTGTAATGTAAGTATCATGTTCCGCTAAATAATGTTCCAAATGGGAGTGAAGCAGAATCATGCGATTGCAAGAGCAAGGTACTATCGATAATGCGGATAAAGTGGACGGTATTTTACCGGATTTCCCATACCTTGCCAGTAGAATGGAGGTTACGGAATGGGAGCTTATTCAATCAAACGCCTTACCCAAGGGTTGCTGCTCATTATAACTGTGAGCTACCTGGCATTTGCTTTATTGTATATCATGCCGGGAGATCCGATCGATATTCTTACGGGGGATCGTGTACCTCCTGAGAAAAAGGTTGAATTACGAATCAGTTATGGCTTGGATAAACCAATATATATTCAATATTATAACTGGCTGAAGAAGGTGCTTTCTGGCGATTTTGGCAATTCGATAAAGACAAAACAGCCAGTAGCGGAAGCCTTGAGTCAGCGTATTCCATTGACATTAAAACTGATCGGTATTGCAACGGTCATTCAAGTACTAGTATCAATACCGTTGGGTTTAGTAGCCGCATATAAGAAAGACTCATGGGTCGATCGACTGCTTATGACATTTGCAAGTGTAACTCAGGTTATTCCTAATTATTGGCTAGGGATACTACTTATTCTTTTGTTTTCAATAACACTAAAATGGCTGCCGATGAATGGCTATTCAAGTGCAAATCACTTTATCCTGCCTATTATATCCGTTGCATTCGGTGGGGCTGCAGGATTGATTCGATTAGCAAAAACAGAGATCCTGGATGTTTTTCGTGAGAAATATGTGCTGACAGCATATGCAAAAGGATTGTCTGACAAGGCTGTAATTATTCGCCATGTACTCCGTAATTCATTGATCCTTATTGTTACTTTGGTTTTTATGGATATACCGTGGATCATTTCGGGGGCAGTAATAATCGAGAATGTATTTGTCATTCCGGGTATGGGCAGTTATTTGACAAACGCAATTACGAATCAGGATTTCCCGGTTGTTCAGGCTTGTGTATTGATCATTACCGTATTGACTGTTTTGTGCAATCTTGCAAGTGATCTGATTAACGGGATGTTGGATCCACGAATTCGTATGGAAATTTCGAGAGGTAACTGATATGAAAAAATTCTTAAAAAATAAAGCGAAATATTCTAATTTAATTATCGGTAGTAGTATGATTTTATTGCTTTTATTTGTGGCTTTATTTGCTAATTTTATAGCACCCTATCGATACGATGATTCAATGATGAACGAAAGGCTTCAAGAGCCAAGTATGCAACATTTATTAGGTACCGATTTCTATGGGCGGGATGTATTCAGTCGTATTTTGTATGGAGCACGCATCGCATTGCAGATTGCGGCACAATCGGTCGGCATCCAGCTTGTAATAGGCGTTACAATCGGTTTGTTGTGCGGCTATTTTGGAGGATGGATCGATCGGATTTTATCATTCATTATGGATATTACCTGGTCGATGCCGCCGCTTATTATAGCATTTGCGGTTGTTTCGGTACTTGGGCAAAGTCTTAACAATGCAATAATAGCGATCGCAGTAGTAAGCTGGGCTCAGTATGGTCGTATTGTACGTGCAAAGACAATGTCAATTAAAAACATGGCATTTTTGGAGACAGGCATTGCTTTTGGCGAAAGCACTCCAGCTTTACTTTTTCGCTATATATTGCCAAACGTTGTTCCATCTATGATAGTGATTGCGTCAATATCAATACCAAGCGCTATCATGTCAACAACTGCCCTTAGCTTTCTTGGCTTAGGGGCTCAATCACCGTCACCAGATTGGGGACTTGCTTTAAGTGATAGTGTCCGGCAATTGACCATGGCACCATGGCTGGGCATAGCACCTGGTTTAGCACTTGTTTATACGACCCTCGGTTTTTCAATGCTTGGGGAAGGGCTGCGCGATCTGATCGACCCGCGTTTACGGTCGCTATAAGGGGGCTTGCATACAAATGGAAACACTTCTGAAAATTAAAAATCTTAAAATAGACTATGCCGTACGTGGTGGTACGTTGTCTGCAGTAAATAATGTGAGTCTCGATATCAAACCAAAAGAAATTTTTGCGTTTCTCGGCGAATCTGGTTGCGGTAAATCGACTCTTTCATTAGCAATCATGCGTTTGCTTATGGATCGCAACACATCGGTTTCTGGAGAAATCGAATTCAAAGGAACAAACCTTCTAACACTTTCAAACCATGAGATGAATCGTGTACGGGGACGAAAAATCGGAATGATCTTCCAAAACCCACTTGATTCACTTAATCCGGTTTACCGCTCAGGCACACAGGTATATGAAGCCTTAACGCTTGACAAGGTTACTCGTCAGCAGGCATGGTCAAAAGTACTTCAGCTCTACCAAGATGTTAAGATTCCCGATGCTGAGCGCCGCATGAAAAGCTTTCCGAATGAGATGTCAGGAGGCATGCGCCAGAGAGTGATGATAGCAATGATGCTGTCACGCAATCCGGAACTGTTAATAGCCGATGAACCCACAACGGCACTCGATGTAACTACTGAGGCTCAGATACTCAATATTATGCGCTCGCTACGAGAGCAGTACGGTACGGCAATCCTTGTTATCACTCACAATTTAGGGATTGTCGCGGAAATCGCTGATCGTGTGGGAGTCATGTATGCAGGTGAGCTTGTTGAAATGGGGGATGTCAACACAATATTTGAAAATCCTTTGCATCCTTATACGAAGGCATTGATGCAAGCGCTACCACGTCATTCAAAGAACGTTGGCCGTATTTCAACGATTGAAGGTACTGTCCCACGCATAATTGGAGAATATATCGGTTGCCGGTTTGCAAACCGTTGTCCTTTTGCAGAAGATATCTGCCGTTCAAAGACACCGACTATGCGTGAAATTACTACCGGGCACTTTGTCAGCTGCCATAGAGAGGAAATACTATGAGCGATGCATTGATTCAAATTACAAACATAAAAAAGCACTTTTATATCACAGAGGGATTCTTGTTTAACAAACGTAAAATTGCTATGAAAGCAGTTGACGATGTTAGTCTGACCGTTCAAAAGGGCGAGATTGTAGGTATTGTAGGCGAATCAGGGTCAGGAAAAACTACACTTGCTCGTATCATACTTGGACTAATCAAGCAAACAGATGGTACTGTGACTATAAATGGTACGGATATGAATCGTATCGGCAGGAGCGCATTAAAAAAAATGCGGCGTGATATTGCGGTAGTTTTTCAGGACCCGGCCTCTAATCTCAACCCGCGTATCACGGTTGAGGAATCTATTATGCGCCCAATGCGAATTTATGGTGTGCCGCTAAAGGAAGCGAAAACACGAGCCCGTGAAGTAATGGAGAAAGTAAAGCTGGATGCTTGTTATCTGGGAAGCTACCCGCACCAGCTTTCCGGAGGGCAACTTCAGCGCATTGCAGTAGCACGCGCGTTGGCTGTTCGTCCCAAAATCATGATATTGGACGAGCCAACCAGTGCACTTGATATATCTGTTCAGGCTCAGGTACTCAACCTGTTGCTTGATTTGCAGGAGGAGTATGGCTTGACCTATTTGGTTATCAGCCATGACCTCAATGTTATTCGCTATGTAAGCGATAAAATTGCCGTCATGTATCTAGGAAAAATTGTTGAATACGGGCCTGCCGAGGAAGTGTTTTTACATCCAAAACACCCTTATACGGTTGGACTCATGGCAGCAGTGCCCATCATGAATCCAAGGCTGCGGGGTACAAAAGTACCTTTGCTTGGGGGAGAGACTGGGAGTCTTATTGATGCCACGCCCGGATGCAGTTTGGTGTCGCGATGCATGCATGTCACGGAGGCTTGCAGAAAAATCTCGCCTGAACTTATCGAAATCTCAAAGGGCCATTTAGCTGCGTGCCATTTATACAATGAAAAATAAAAAGAAAGGGGGAAAACAAACAGCTTTTATTAAATTCTTGAAGATTCTAGTGAAATTTCGAAGGAGGCATGACGATGAAACGTAAACATATTTTTGGTATGGTTTTGGTCCTTATGTTAATTTTTAGTTTCGTTACTGGTTGCAATAAAGCTGACAATAAAGATGATCAAGAAAAGACAGCTGCAGCACCACGGTCAATCGTGATTTCTTCTGGTGAATGGCAAGGTGCAGATATAGCTCAAACAAATCATTCTTTTGCTACCCAATATTTAATTGCCGATTCACTGCTCAATTATGAAACGGATGGATCCCTGACCTCAAACGTTGCAAAATCTTATAATGTCAGTCCGGACGGCCTAACTGTTACGATTGAAATGCCTGATGACCTCCGGTTTCATGATGGTACATCTGTTACACCGAATGATGTGAAATTTTCTATTGAACATGTAATAAAAGTAAGTCCCTTTGCTAGTGATTTTGCAGCAGTCAAATCTGTCGAAGTCAGCGGTAATAATGTGATTGTTTCTCTGAGCACACCTTCGACAACATTTTTGTTTAATCTCGGGTCGAACCTCATGCCTATTTTAAAAGCAGCTGAAAGTAGCGGCAAGACAAAGGAGCAATTACTGTGGGGCGCCACTATTTATGGCGCATACTATGTTGATGAATATGTCGCCGGTGATCACGTAACGTTGAAGAAGAATCCTTATTATAAAACATACAATCAACATGTTATCAATAAAGGTCCAATGAATATTGAAACAATCACTGTCCGTTTTATTAAAGACACGTTTGCAAATGTGCAAGGTATGTTATCCGGAGAAATCGCAAATGTGGAAGGTCTCTCGGCCGACGTAAAGGCTCAGTTGGCAGATAATGCGGATATCGTTACGGAATGGGAATCACAACCGAATGTAACACGCTTCGAAATGAATAACGATTTCGAGCTTTTCAAAGATCCCGATATCAGACTGGCAATGATGCTTTTGATTGACCGGGAACAAACAAAAGTATATTCCAATGGAAACTACGAACCAGTATATGCTTATAGTGTAGCTGGAATGTCAGATTATAGTTCTTCGGCTGAAGAGTATTTTAAGGCAAAATACGTGAATGACGCCAAACGTGGTTTGCAGATTCTTTCGGACAAAGGCTGGAATGATAGCGATGGAGACGGTTTTTTGGATCGCAACGGCAAAAAGTTTGAATTTACTTTATCGTTCAATAGTGATGCTCTGAAAAATCTTGCTGAATGCCTCCAAATTCAATTTAAAGAACAAGGTATAAAGATGAATATCAACTATATTGATTTTGGGTCATTCAAAAATTTGTATAAAAGCGACAAGCATGAAGCAGCTATCAGTGTGTTTTCATGGGGTGACACAGCAGGTACGCTTCCCTATATTGTCAGGGACCAGAACATATTTGACTTTAACGCGTACGATAAAATTCTTCAAGAGGCTATCACTACGGCAGATAAAGATAAGCGTATTGCAGGTTATACCAAGGCTCAGGAGATGCTCATGGATTCAAGATGCAATCTTCCGCTTGTTCGTGTAAATTCGTTGCTTGTCTACAACAAAAAGCTTTTACCTAATTTTAGAGTACTTAATAACATTCCGTATTTTAACGACGTACAATAGTGCTTGTCATACAAGGATTCTATCCACTAGCTTATGAGAGTGCTACGTGTATGGCAACTACCCCCCATTTTTACCATTCCACTCGTTGATGAGTGAATCATTTATATGGAGGATTAAATCATGCAAAATTCAATATCCAAAATGATGCAAAGCTATACGAAGGAAGCGTATGAACGTGGCTTTTTTAACGGGTGCATATTGCTTGCGCACAAGAATGACATCCTTTTTGAAACAGCACTTGGAATTGCCAATATGGCAAAAAAAACAGAACTTAATCTGGATAGCGTATTTGAACTAGCATCTGTGAGTAAGCAGTTTACAGCTTCTGCAATCATATTGCTTCGCGATAAAGGGGTTCTTTCCCTAAACGATGACTTGGAAAAGTATTTTCCCGGGATCCCGTATAAAGGACGAACGATAAAGAATCTACTTAACCACACTGCAGGAATCCCTGATTACATGGAGTGGGTAAACAAGCAGGCTGAGCTGACGGGAACAATACCCAAAAATGATGTTATCGAAAAATTTCTTATTGAATCCAATCTTCCAGAAGAATTTGCAGTAGGTACCAAATGGAGTTATTCAAATACAGGCTATGCTGCTTTGGCTTTGATCATAGAAAAGGCATCAGGCATGCCATTTGGTACTTTTTTAGAAAAAGAGATTTTTCAACCGGCAAATATGAATAGCACCTGCGTCTATCACAGGCGTTTGAACGGAGATACCATTCCTAATTATGCGTACGGCTATATTTTCGAAAATGGAGAATATATACTGCCGGATGACTCACAGAGCAGCCAGTTTGTCATTCCCTTGGATGGGATTGAAGGAGATGGCATCGTCAACTCAAATCTCCATGACATGCTAAAGTGGAGTCTTGCATTGAAGGAAGGAACGATTATCTCCCATGCGAGCCAGCAGGAGATGTATACTCCAACATATGTAAATGGGAAATCGGAGCCCTACGGGTACGGTTGGAGGATATTTAATAATGAAAAAGCTGGGTATGGTGTGCGTCATGCAGGCGGATGGCCGGGATATCACACTCAGTTTATACGTTATATTGATAAGGAAATGACTATCGTTATGTTGACGAATCGGACAGGCGGCGATGTATGGGGGGGACGTACATTCCTTGAAGGCATTGAGTCCATTGTTGAAGGTCGGATGCCACAACCAATAACAACAACCGATGAACTTATTGATCAAGATTTTGATAAATCAAAATACCCAGCTCTGTGTGGGAACTATGAGGGTGACATTTCAGTAAATTTGAAGGATAACAGCTTATTTGCTTCTTTCAATATAAGGGAACGAACCGAGACACTCGAAATTTTGCCTGCGAAAGACGGGCGGTTTATTACTCACATGGGCATCAGTTTTAAATTCGAGGGATCTATGATTTCTCTAAACTATGGTGGGGGATTCGAGACCTTATATAAAAAGCTTGAGGATTAACGTGGAAGCCGAAAAGCTTAATCAAAACACGGGAGGAATCACGAATGAAAGTGTTTATTTCCTTGGACATGGAAGGGATTTCCGGCATTACGGAGTGGGAGGATACCATTCCAGGTAATCGGCATTACGAGGCAGGACGTAGGCTTCTTACCCAAGATGCAAACGCCGCCATCGAAGGTGCACTGGAAGCAGGAGCTACACAGATTGTCGTCAATGAGTCACACGGCCCAATGAACAATTTGATCCTTGAGGATTTGCATCCACAGGCGGACGTCATCCGCGGGTCCTTCAAGCCGCTGAGTATGATGCAAGGAATTGACAGCACGTACGACGCCGCCTTTTTTGTCGGGTATCACGGAAAGGCAGGCGTGGGTGATGCAGTGCTCAATCATACGTATTCCAGCTTGGCAATCCACCGTTTAGTGCTGAATGGCAAAGAAGTGGGAGAGGCAGGATTAAATGCTACTATTGCTGGAGCCTTTGGCGTTCCAGTCGTACTGGTGACAGGCGACTCACAAACTGCGAAGGAAGTGGAGGAGGATATACCGGGGGTCTTTACAGTTGCTGTGAAGACGGGCATTACCGGGCTCTCCTCCCAGGCGATTCACCCTGTCCGTGCACGCGAGATGATTCGTCAGAAAGCAAAAGAGGCGCTGATTAACCTCAGCAAGGTACAGCCGCTTGTCCAGAAGGCAGAAAATACACTCGAAGTGGAGTTTACCAAATCCCAGTTTGCTACGGCGGTCAGCTGGATGCCCGGAGTCGAGCTCATCGAAGGACGTACGGTTCGTTTCCAATCCTCAGATGTGGTCACTATGATGCCTGTACTGACATCGATGCTGTTGATTACAGGCCAAGTGAATCGGATGATCACAGGCTAATAGGCAACGAATCATGGAAAGGCAGTAGCAGAATCTAGACAAGGCAAGAAAGTCTTGGACTGCTACTGCCTTATTTGATTTCAAACAAGCCAGAAGTGCCCAACGCCTTTCCATGTAGTGCTTGTAGGAAGGCAAACCCTCGATATACAAAGGTTTGCTTGAAAAGGTGAATAAAATTCTGTAATATATGAAAAATGAATTTATTGATTCTATCACAAGACTAGATGACGAATATGACCGCCACAGTTTCCCAATCCCTCTCCCGGATAGAAGAGGGTTGGTTTATCAGCAAGTTCAAATAAAAGAAAAAGGACATAGGGCAATGATGAATAAAACTGTTCTTATTGTTGAAGATGAACAAAAACTACGTGAAGTTATTACCCTATTCCTGCATGGAGATGGATTGCAAGTGCTTGAGGCCGAAACCGGTGAACAAGCAATGAAAATCTTTTCTGAAAGCTCAGTCGATCTTGTTATTCTGGATATCATGTTGCCGAATATGAGCGGATTCGATGTTTGTGAGCGCATCCGGAAGAATTCAGATGTACCGATTCTATTCCTGACAGCGCTTGGAGATGATGATTATTACACACTTGGATACCGTTTGGGCGCAGATGATTATATTGTCAAACCGTTTAAGGCATCAATTCTCGCCCTTAAAGTTCGGCGTATTTTTGAAAGGCAGGCCAAAGCTGATCCTGTGAAGATAACAGCAAAAGGTATCGAACTGGACATAGATGGTTTTCGGTGTCTTATTGATGGGATGAATATCGAATTAACTCAAAAGGAATTTCATTTGCTGCAAATTTTAATGCTTAACGAGGGACGTACCATGACACGCGATTATCTTCTCAATGCGGTATGGGGTTACGACTTTTATAACGAGAGCCGTGTTGTCGATAATCATATAAAAAATATACGGCGTAAGCTTGGGACTTATTCAACATATATCAAAACAGTCATTTCTGTCGGGTACAAATACGAGAAAAACATATGAAAATCAAGAAATCAATAATGCTTCAAATATTTTTTACAATCTTATCTATATTTTTACTTGTATTTGTTTTGCAATTTATATTTTTTGGCAAATATTTCACTTCTCTATATAGCAATTTTTTATTAAGAGATATCCGTGCAGAATTTCAAAGTGCGGTTGACCAATTCTCTAGCAGCAAAAATGAGAAGGCCAATTCTGTTTTAAGTACCTATGCTGTGTCTTATGACGCACCTGTGCTTGCTTTTACCGAAGATTACAGCGTTATTGGGCAAGGGCTTTTCAACTATCTAAGCATTTTGACGGTTCGAGTACCCGAAGTTGGCATTTGTCGTATTCTTATTAGCGGTTTAAATGAACTGCCCACTATTAATTTAAATGATTTACTGACGATTGAAGCGGTACGTGTGGGTGAGAGCAATTACTTCGAACCCTACTCGATCCGCTCTACGAACAAAATATATCTATATCGACAAACAGAGAGAACAAAGGACACGAGAACAATAACGGCAACCAGTAACTGGTATACCGAAAACGAAGGAAGTCTTTTAAACGACCGTGCACGAATCATCTATGATCTAATGAAAGATTGCCTGATTGAAAGAAAAGATATCAAAACATATCTTGCTGCGATTACAAAAGAGCCGTTTACAGATAAGAGAGGAACATCGTACTATATCATTTCCGAAAGCAGGCGTATTGACGGAGTCGTGACTTATTTTGTAACTATCCGGCCTATTGTTGTATCCAATAGTGAAGTACGATATTTTAGCAATTATTTTTATACAGTTTATTGTATTCTTGGCATCCTTTTAATAGCGGCGGTATTTATTTTGTCCAGGAAGCTGAGTGCACCCATCGTACGTCTTTCAACTGTAACCAGTAAGCTTGCTTCCAAGGATTTTTCAGTCAGGGCAAATGTCAACTTACAGAACGAAGTTGGACAACTTTCGGAAAGCATAAATGTGATGGCAGACAACCTTCAAGCAGCAATGGAAGAATTGCAGCAATCGGCTGAGGTAGCAAAAGTAAACGAAAAACGTATGAAGCTGTTGCTTGCTGACCTGGCCCATGAGTTTAAAACACCGCTTGGGATAATTTCACTTTATAGTGAAGTTATTGAAAACGGAATGTTTGAAAAGGAGCCTGCATACTATTTTGGAATTATTGAGCAAGAAATTGAAAACCTGACCCAGATGATTGACGAGACCATTCAGCTGTCAAAGCTGGAGGCAGGATACTGGGAATACAAACCCGCACCGTTCTACATCAGTGACCTTATCGAGGGGGCACTTTCAAGGTTCTCAGAAAAGATTATGCGAGAAAACTTTACGTTAAAGGTTGATTTACTGGATGCGATGGTTTTTGCTGATGGGCGGCGGATTGAGCAAGTATTAACGAATTTGATTTCAAATGCCTTAAAATATTCCAGTGAGAAAAAAGTTATTGAGGTGCGCGTTACAAGAGAGAATGGAAATGTGAAGGTCCGCATTTGCAACGATGGATATATTTCCGAGCAAGACATTAACCATATATGGGAGCGTTATTACCGGGCATCAGAAAAAACGACGGCACGCTTGCCAAGCGAGGGTATTGGTCTTGAAATTGTGAAGCATATTTTGATTATGCATAATAGCAATTTTGAGGTACGACAGGAAGCGGATATGGTTTGTTTTTATTTTACAATTCCACTCGTTGATGAATGAATAATTCATGCGATTCAGATGTCATGAGGTTTTTTGGACGGTGTTTATGCTATCCCATCTGAGTCTGGAATAAAATACAATGTAAGAGCAATAGACGGAAGAGCAAATAAAGCAATTCCAAATTGAATCATAGTTAAGAAATAAAACCCGGTGAATGCACCGGGTTTTTGTGTCTAAGGAAAAAGATGGACGAAATGAATTGAACCAGTTCCTCCAAATTATAAACAAGATTCTAAATAGGTGGCTAAAGTAGCTATAATCATTGTTATCTGGATCCTTCAAACCTTAGTAATCCTTTAATCCCGATAATGTTTATTATCGGGATTTTTACTTTCCATAGGATCATCAGCTTAAATTTGTAGATTAGTCTTAAATAAATAGGAACGCTAACTTAAGAAGATGTTTTGTAACATGCGTGGCCAATCGTCTAAGAGGTTTAATAATCTAAGTAAGCTCTAATGTACGACGGACTTGACTTTAGCGCTCCAATTAAGGTATTAATTCATCTTTACGTGGAGATGTAATGTTCTGTGAATAGACTATAGAAGCTTGATATTCTACCTTCTGTTAGGTTGAATATCGTATGATTTGACGATCTAAACGGGCTATATACGGGGCGTTCCCAGCCGTAACATGCTCATAGGTAATGATGTTGTAAAGATACGACCATTATTCTCACAGTAAAAGGGACGATCTTTTTCCGTGATAAAAGAAAAGTAAATGTAGCGGTCGATTATACGGAGTAAGTGATCTTGTGGTACTAATTCTTCGATACAAACCAGTTCATAAGATGTTTGTTTTTCCTTATTTGAAAAGAGCATACGATCCCGTCTATTAACGTAAGATTACTAAAACCACAACGCATTAACTTGGTGATATATTAAAATGCATGGACATAAAAATGGCTGCCGAGACTTTCTCGACAGCTTTTGAAGATCATTCTTAATCTTCTTTTCTTTTTCCAGAATCGCCATATGAAACTTCTCTACAGTCCTTGGAAGGCTTCTTTAGTTAATTACAGGTTTACGACAGGATTTCTACTTATCATTTCCTTGTTTCATTTTTAAAGATACAAGACTTGCAAAGTTGTGTACGATCGTAGCAGCTAAAAGAGCAGTAATTTGAGTTGGATCAAATGAAGGCAGTACCTCGACCAGGTCGAATCCAACAAAGTTAAAGTCAGTAAGAGAACGCACCATTTTAAGTGTTTCATGACTGCTGAAGCCACCAACTTCAGGTGTACCAGTTCCGGGAGCAAAAGCAGGATCAACGAAATCGATATCAAAGGTCAGGAAACAAGGAGTATTACCAATCGTGCTTTTTACCTGTTGAACAACATCATCGATCCCGCGCATAAACAACTCGTTTTGTGTAATAACGTTATAGCCTAACTCAAGACTAGAAGTTATTTCCCAGCCTCTCATACCAATTTGAAATACTTTTTCCGGCTGTACAAGGCCTTCTTCATATGCGCGAATAAAAGGAGAACCGTGCCAGTATTTCTCATTCATATAGGTATCCCAAGTATCTGTATGGGAATCAAAATGAAGTAAGGCTACAGGGCCGTATACTTTCGCTGCTGCACGCAGACTAGCTAATGTGATGGAGTGGTCGCCCCCTAATCCAATCGGGATGATTCCCTTTTTCATAAGATCTAGCATGGTATTTTCCATGACCTCATAGCTTCTATGGATATTTTGCGTAACGACAGGTACGTCTCCAATATCAATGGCATTTGTATCTTTAAAAGGTGAAACGTCAAGCAGTGCATGATAAGAGGATAAAGTCATAGACATTTGACGAATGGATTGTGGTCCAAATCGAGCCCCAACTCGGTTAGAAGCTGCTGTATCAAAAGGCATTCCTAAGATTGCAAGTTTTGTATTTTGCCCTTCAGAAGGTAAACGCATAAACGAACCTGAAGTACAAAAATCGGGTAGAAAATCTTCAAATGGATTTGACATATTCAAAATACCTCCATGTTATATAATGAAGCCGAAGCGCATGCATACAAGCTGGCAGAGGAGACAGGGAGAACGTTCGTCCATGCTTGCGAAGATGAAGAAATCATTTCCGGACAAGGAACGGTTGCACTGGAAGCGCTGCTGGAAGAGCCGGATTTCGATGCAATTGTCGTCCCGGCGGGAGGCGGCGGCCTGATTTACGGTATCGCAACCGTAGCGAAAGCGCTAAATCCGGTGATCGAGGTCATCGGCATCCAGACTCATGCCTCGCCGCCTTGGTATTATTCGTTCAAAGAAGCCAAGCTGGTCGACGTCGAATATAGCGACTCGCTCGCCGACGGCTTGCACGGCAGTATCTCCCAAGGCAATCTGGACCTGGCGCTTAAAATCGTCGATGACTTCATCCTCGTAGAAGAGGAGCAGGTCGCCGATGCGATGTACTGGCTGGCCAAAGAGCATCATTACATGGTCGAAGGCTCAGGCGCAACCTTGATGTGTCTTCTGGCTGCTTCCAGCGCAGGGAACTGGATCACCGGTTCTTCCCGGAGCTTTGGAGTTTGCGTACATTGCTGTAGGGAAAGAAACGTTGCCGTTATTATCTAAACGCACATAGCTGAAAAAGATGAAAAAGCGCCTTGGTTATCCGGGGCTCTTTTTTGTGCCGTATCCTTTATATGCCCATTCCCCTTTTGCCTGATAGACATATACATAGATATGCGAAAGGTATGCTGCGTCTTCCATCATGTAAAAAAGGAAGTGATTGGACGATGCCCACACAGGAATTTGCTTTTACCGGCGCGCTTCAAACTTTCATTGTGCCCCCATGCGTCAATGTGTTGACCATCACGGCGGTAGGGGCAGCCGGCGGTTCTTCAAGTGATTTTGCCGGTGGACGAGGGACATCTATGCAAGGGGACTTTATCGTCACACCCGGTGAAACGTTGACCGTACTGGTAGGCGGGGCTGGAGTAAATGGAAGCGGGACCGGCGGCGCTGGCGGTGGAGGCGGTTCATTTGTTTGGCGTACCACGGACACTGTCAGCCTGAGTAATCTCTTGGTCGCGGCCGCTGGCGGCGGTGGCGGCACTTTCAGTTCATCCGGAGTGGATCCGCTGGCAACCAATCAAAATGGTGCTGCCGGATTGTCATTTGGCGGTGCTGGAGGTGTAGCCGGAACGGGAGGCGGAGAAGGAAGTTTCACTGGCGGTGGCGGTGGCGGTGGCATTACCGGAAATGGCGGAGGAGGAACAGGAGGTGGTCTAGCTATTGCCAATGGCGGTGCGGGAGGGTTCCATATAGGGCCTGCGGGATCCGGCGGTTTTGGCGGCGGAGGGGCTGGATCGAGTGTACCAGGCGGAGGGGGTGGAGGCGGAGGCGGAGGTTTTAGCGGAGGCGGCGGAGGCGGAGGTTCAGATCCGCTCCTTTTCCTTCCGGGTGGCGCCGGCGGAGGAGGAGGTTCATTTAATAGCGGGATCAACCAGGTCAACCTTTCCGGAGTTGGAACAGGAAATGGGCAGGTTGTCATCACTTTCGCCTCTCCTGAACCGCCTACCATCACCTGCCCTCCCAATATGACGGTGACAGCTCCCCCAGGACTTTCTTCAGCTACGGTTTCCTATTCTGTCACTGCGACGAGCATTGGTTGCGGCATCGTCTCCATGTCTTGCTCACCGCCAGGAACAGTCCGGAATTTTCCATCTGTGCCTGTGGCCGTAGCCAACGAGTCCGCGACTTTTCCAGCAGGAGTGACGATGGTGACTTGCACCGCCATCGATGCGGTAGGGAATGCCACTTCATGTTCGTTTACCGTGACGGTGAACACCTCAGTAACGCCAACGCTGGCACCGACCGCAACTCCGCCGATCTCGAACGACCTGGAGTTACGATGCATCAAGATCCAGGAGGTATACGACTGGGTTGTGACATCCAACAGGGATCGAAATAAAGTCCCTGTTCCTGAAGCGTGCCGGCCGTTGCTGGATGCGGCCATCCGGGCCGGTCAGGACATTGAAATAGCATGTGCGAAACCGGTGGTTCCTCCTCCTTTCCCGCTGAAATCGAAACAGCAGCCGTCACACTCCCTTGAATTCTCCTGCACAGTAGTCAGTATTCGACGGGAGAACATCATCATAAATGGAAGAAGCGTCACTGTCGGCATCGTACGCTTTGTATTCGGAGCCGAATTGAGGATCAGCATTTTGGCTGATGGCAAGTTGCTCTGCGAATTCCCTGTGACCATCCAGTTTGACGACGAGGTCGTTCTCTGCTTGCCGGAGCCGCTGGACGAGAGCAACATCGTCTGCCGGATCATCGCCATCGAGTGCACGCCAAACGCGCATGTTCTTCTAGGCGGCATGGTTGAATTGGAGATTGTCATTTGCAAAGACATCCAAGTGGAAGCGGAGATCAAGCTGGAAGTATTGGGGAAATTTTGTTCACCGCGTCCGGCGAACATACCAGTACCGACCACTACCCCTTCATTCCGCTGCCCGCCGTTCGTTTTCCCGCCTCAATGCCCGGCGATCTTTCCAATACCCAATTGCGATTGCCAGGCTACCGTTAACACGTTGCTCTCAGGCGTCACTGTGGCCATTGGTACGGTTCCTCTGCCGGAGACTGGCACCATACAGATGATCGCTGACATCTGCCCAAGCTGCAACCCGGGGGAAAGCACGTTCACATTCAACTTTTTCGATATGTTCGGTCCGACCGTCGGGCCAGGAATCGAACCTGTACCTGGCGACCAGAGCTTCAGCTTCGTGCCGACAACGATCAGCTCACCAACGTGCATCACTGCCATTCCGGGAATATCAGGCATCTTTTTGGGCCTGGTCGTGACAGGTACGGGAATACGGACATTCACTACCACAGGCACGCAAGAGAAGTTGGCGTACTCGCTTACTTTGGCGGAGACCACGGGCGCCGCACCGGATGTCTTGATCTTTACCTTGTCCGATACCATAGGCGCCACTATCTTCACAGCGTCCATTACCACTGTTCCCGATACGCAATTGTTGGTTCAGGATTGCGTGACGTTCCCGGACGTTTTTGGTACCCCGAGCGTTCCGTGATGTTCAAACGGGATTGTGCTGCTTAGAATCTCTTCCTCAAAGCGGGGAAGGGATTTTTTGTTTCCGTTGTGCGTTCGCATACCACACTTGCAATTGCAAGTAGGACTCTCTCCTCATGTTTTCACATATCTTTCCTAATATTGGGTACAAATACCCTTCATTTTCCAAATGTGCTTTGCTTATTATTTTTGAGATGACTGATTTTTTGTAGAAAATCGGAAACGGAGTGGGAATTTGGATGGAAACGATGAAGCCGCCGATGGAAGTCTTATATGCTGCGCAGCTGGCTGCGTTGCGATCCAACGATAAGGGAGCCAAACCGCCAAACTGGCTGATGTCGCCTAGAGCGGTTCGCGATTTTATCCTTGGCGCCGATAAGCCTCTCCCATATGAGGGAGAGGAAGTGGAAATCACGAAAAAGTTTTATGGCGATGATGTCCTGATCGAAAGAGCCATTGTTTCCCTGGCAGGAAATCGCGGGCTCATGCTGGTAGGCGAACCAGGAACGGCAAAGACCATGCTGAGCGAGCTGCTCTCCGCCGCCATTTCCGGTACAAGCACGAATACGATTCAAGGCACGGCCGGAACGACCGAGGATATGATCAAATATTCGTGGAACTACGCGATGCTCTTAGACAAAGGTCCGTCGCTGCAAGCTTTGGTGCCATCGCCCTTGTACAACGGCATGAGCAAGGGGATCATCACCCGGTTTGAAGAGATCACACGCTGCCCATTTGAGGTGCAGGATGTGTTGATCAGCATCTTGAGCGACAAGGTCATGAACATTCCTGAGCTTGAGGACGGCATCCTGTTCGCCAAGCCGGGATTCAATATCATCGCGACAGCCAACCTGAGGGACAAAGGGGTCAATGAAATGAGCAGCGCGTTGAAACGCCGCTTTAATTTCGAGACGATCCCACCGATCAATCACGTGAAAATGGAGGCGCAAATCATCGAGGCGCAAGCCAAGATGATTTTGCAGCAAAGCGGCGTCGACATTGAAATCGACAGGGAAATCGTCGAGATTTTGGCGACGACTTTCATGGAGCTGCGAACGGGTGAAACGAAAGAAGGATACAAAATCGACACGCCGCAATCGGTCATGAGTACGGCCGAGGCTGTTTCGGTCTATGTGCAGAGCGCTATGACATCCCATTACTATGAGGGCAAGCCAATCACGCTTGAGCGCCTGGTCCAGAACATGCAAGGGGCCGTCGTGAAGGAGAACCAAAAGGACGCAAGCATCCTGAAAACCTACTTTACCAAAGTGGTCAAAGAACGGGCAAAGGAAGAGGGGCTATGGGGAGCTTATTTCAACGAGAAGAAATGGATCAAATAAACAGGCTGGTCGTAGAAGAGGTTTATGACCTTGGCAAGCAGGTTGTTTATTTCCCGATCAGACACCATAGTCCTGCTTGCTCCTTCCACTTGAAAAAGACGATCGAGCGCTATCAGCCCCAGATCATTTTAATAGAGGGGCCTGATAACAGCAATCATATCATCCCGATCTTGACGGACGAGAAAACGAAACCTCCCGTAAGCATTTACTACGCTTATGCGACAGGGGAGCAAAAATACGTCTGTTATTTTCCGTTTCTCGCCTACTCTCCGGAATATGTGGCACTGGTCGAAGCGAAGCGCAGGCAGATTCCCGCCGAATTCATCGACCTTGGCTACGGCGTTCGGCTGGAGAGCATGGAAGATGGCCGCGATCTGAAAAAAGAGAACCAAAAGCTGTCCTATCACGACGAGCGGATGCTGGCAGGATCCTTGTTTATACAGCGCTTGTGTCAGGCGATGCAGTGTCGCAATTTCGATGAACTGTGGGAAAAGGTTTTTGAAATCCAGGGCATGCGAAAAGAGACAGACGAATTCGTGAAGGAAGTATTCGCTTACTGCTAATTGTCCCGCAAATGCTACGAGGACGAAACGCTTGAGGCGGAGGGGGACCTGATCCGCGAGGCGCATATGCGTCAAAGAATTGCAAAAGCCAAAGAGAAGCACCAAAAAATTCTCGTCGTCACCGGAGGTTTTCATACATACGGACTCCTTGAGAATCGCCAGGCACGTTATTCGATGCCAAAAGTGAAGGATGAAAAAATTTATCCGATGGTGTACACGTATCAGGAAGCGGACCAGCTCAATGGGTACGCAAGTGGCATGCCGTATGTTCACTACTATGAAACCGTTTGGAAGGGGCTGGAGAAGAAAGAGCCCTATCCTTTTGCCAAAAGCGCCCTCCATTATTTGTCGCAGCTGATGAGGCGATTGCGGGATAAGGGAGAGTCTGTCTCCACAGGAGATGCCATCGAAGCCTACAGTCTCATCAGCGGACTGTCCGTGATGCGTGAAAAGTCCGAGGGCGGCGCGTACGAGCTGATGGATTCCGTCCTATCCGCTTTTACCAAAGGGGAGCGTTCGATCGCAACCGCGCAGCCGATGGAGACGCTTCGCGAGCTGATGATGGGGGATGGAATCGGACAGGTGGCCCGAAATGACCTCGATGTGCCGATCGTCAGGGACTGCAAAGAAACGTGCAAAGCGCTCAAACTCTCCATCACGACGACAGGTCGGAACCAAAAAGTTTTGGAGCTGTACGCGAAAAAGACCCATCGGGAAGCGAGCCGTTTTTTTCACTGCCTGCAGTTTTTAGGGACAGAGTTTTGCGTGAAAGAAGCAGGGCCTGACTGGATGAACAACAAACCACATAATGAAGAACAAAAATGATATATCAAAACATTAAATTCAATTCAATTAAATATCAGTTCATAAAATTGCTATTTCATGAACTGAAAGCAAAAATGAAAAACCTCCTCTCTATCGAGATACCACTTATCGAGAGGAGGTTCATTCCTTTATACGTCAAACCGCAAAGATTCAATCGCTTGTTTCTTCTGCTCAAGGTCCACATGTGTGTAGATAGACGTAGTCGCTAAGCTTTCATGGCCAAGAAGTTCCTGCAACGTACGGATATCCACTTTGGAAGTTGTATCTTGGGACCGTAACAACAGGGTCGCAAATGTATGCCTTAGATGATGCAGGGTAAACCGATGTGGAGATAAACCTGCATGAGCAAGGGTTCTTTAAAAATCCGATGCAATCCCCGCGGATCTAATGATTCTCCAAGATAATTTGTGAAGACCGGTTCTTTTGGGTGCAACCGAAAAGGTTCCGACTGATCACGATACTTCTGGATTAATGGCAACACCATCGGATGAAGAGGGAGGACGCGCTCTTTGTTCCCTTTCCCGTAGATTCGGACGGTATTCCACTCTAAATCCAATTGTTCCCATGTCAAATCCACTAACTCTTGCCGACGCATGCCGGTAGTCGCCAGCAACTTGAACATCACGTGATTACGCAGTGAGAACTTTCGCTGATCAGATTCCAGAAACCGAAATAGCTGTTGCAGCTCTATTAACTTCATATAAACTGGCAGCTTTTTGTCTGTTTTCGGCGCTTGGATACCCACCATAAACTCATTGGTGATCCAATGTTCCTTTGCACAAAACCGACAGAACGACTTCAAGCATGAAATACGCCTTTGCAGCGTTCTTGGCCGTGTCTGATGCTCAATGACCTGGTCTTGAACGAATCGCCGAATCGTTGAGTTATACACGTGCTGCAGCGTAGTTGTTCCGTGAACTTTCTGTAAGAATCCCTCAAAAACCTGTAAATCGTACACGTAACTGCGTATCGTATTGACGGAAACATTCCGCTCAACCTGCATGTAACTCAAAAATTCATCAATCGCTTGTCTGACCTGCAAACTGGATCGTCCTCCTGAAAAATCGATTATCAGGACGCAACCGACATTTATAGACCGTCCATGAAGCTTATTGGAACGGGTCCGAAACTTATCCGGACGTACTTGGTCATTATCAGGAACTTTTACCAATATGATTCCTGATAATGTCGATCATCGGAACCAAGACCATTCAGTTATTGGTACGCTTGGTCTTTTTATAAGTTTACATAATATATATTATCGGACTCAAAGAAAACAGAAGCATATCTATAGGGAGTAACTCCTCTAACCATGAGTGACACACAAAAGGAGCGACATGTTATTCAATTACTGGAACTGCGTACTCGTATTTACGCACGGTACATAACGATCCTTGTTGTTCATGAACCCATAAATCTACGTTTTCTATTATTTGCATCTATCATTTTGCAAACTCAGCTCGTGCTCAAATCCTTACACACAAACTAACTATGAACGATCCATAAGAAACAATTGCTCATGGGCACAATGAATCCTGTTTACTGAACGTAAACAAAATCCAGTCTAAAGCTGCTAATGCAGTCAGATCATTATCCATGGCGTCATTTACACGGTCATTACGTCGGAATTTAAATAAAAATAAAAAATTTAAAATATTTATAAAAATTATATTTACATTATTTGTATTTTCATTTATATTATAATTAAGATAACTATAACGAAAACGACCGGAGGCCCACCATGACAAAAGTGAAATCCAAACCAAATAACACCACTACTACTCAAAAGAAACGATCCTACGAAGATACATTGAATAACTTGGCCCACTACCTCGAGGGTAAAAAGAAAAAATAAAACGAAAAGAGTGCCAAAGGGCGGCACTCTGCTTCGTCGTGTATGGGGTTGTTCATTACTTGCCCCGACTCACTTGCCTAGATTAATCTTTCACCCTCGCTTCTCCCCGTGCTTTCACCCATATCTGCTCTACCGTTTCCTCCGCCGATAGACTAGTTGTATCGATCCACATGCCCATCTTTGGTGTTTTCTCACGCAATTGACTGTCTAGATCAGAGACGCTCCATAAACCGTACCCTTTTTTCGCGCGATCTGCTTCCCTCTTTTCCACCGCCTCTTGAGATGGAGATAGCACGATGACATGTAACGGACGATTTCGGATGAGGTCTACTGTTTCCTGTAGCATAGATCCGAGCATAACATCTTGCAGCACGACATTGAATCCGGCCTCGAAGTATGTATCTGCAGCGGATGCGGCCAGTTTATAACGTAAACGCAACTGTCTGATTGCTTCTTCCGTCGTGTCTGGCAGCATTTCCTCCCTCCCGCTTACGATCATTCTCCTGAATACATCTCCTCGTAAATGAACGCCTTTTTCGAATTTTTCCGCAAGCAGCTGCGCTATTGTCGACTTTCCTGAAGCCATGATTCCGGTAATTAGATAAATACCTCTTTGTTCAAGTGTTTGCATGATTTACATACCTTTCCTTCTTATTCATAGACCACAAATCTTTACGAGAAGTCGTAACGGAACGCGCCCCCGCTTCTATAGCACGATCTACATCTTGCACCGTACGTATAAAACCGCCGGCAATTACAGGGATTTGCGTTCGTATCGTGATTTCCTCGATCAGGTGAGGAACGACGCCTGGCAGCACCTCGACGTAATCAGGATTGGTCCGCTCCAATTGGGCCAAGCTGCTCTCTAAAGCCCTGGTGTCAATTAAAAAGAGTCGTTGAATACATACCAATCCTTTTTTCTTCGCGGCTAATATGACACTGTTTCTGGTGGTAATGATTCCTTCTGGCTTGGCTTCTTGGGCCAAATAATCGATCGCGTATTCATCTGACTTTAATCCATCGATGAGATCTGCATGCATTAAGAGCTTCTTACCAAATGCTCTCGCACGGTTTCCCAGTGACTTTACTTGAGCGATATGGGAATGCAACAAAATAATGCGCTCATAGCGCGTTTCCATTAGTTCGTCAAATTCTTTCAAGTTGCGGACGGCCGGCAGAATGCGTTGATCGATTTGTTTTGCCAACGAAAGCTCACTCCTAGTGAAATGATTTTACCTGTTGGTATTCCTCTTCAAAAGCTTTGATTTCCCGCTCTTTTTCGATAGCGGACCAGGTTAGAGTCCGCGCCATTTCATCCGCTATTTTCACATAGATGCGTCCGATGGATTCACGATCAAAGAACAGCTTTCCTGAGCGCCTGATCAGAAAGTCTCGCAGAGTCATGACCATTTCTTCCCGGATTCCGTACTGTAGCTCGGCAAGCACCAATGCGTCCGCTGCTGTATTTCTTTGCTTCAGCAAGCCTAAGGCTGACTTTACTATTTTGTCCGTATTGCTTCCATATTTTCCTGCGAGTTCGGCTATCGATTCTTCCGGAATTCCAAAAGAACGTCCACGTTTTGCCTGTACACCGATAAAATCGGAAATCGCAGCTGCTGAGGGAAACGCACCGCCAGTTAAAACAATTTGATGCGTATGGCATGTCTTGAATGAACGGCCCTCTTCCTTAGTCAGTTCCTTTGTCACGATGTCTACGACCCGCTCCGCCATCTTCCGGAAGCCTGTCAATTTTCCGCCTGCAATCGTAATAAGCCCGCTTGATGAGTGAAAAACCTCATCTTTGCGCGACAGCTCAGAGGGAGATTTGCCGTCTTCATGGATTAATGGACGAAGCCCTGCCCAGCTAGATGTGATGTCTTGCTCCGACAGCTTTACGCTTGGGAACATGTCATTCGTTGCCTGAAGCAAGTACGTGACATCCTGTTGTGTTACTCGCGGCCTTTCCAGTTCCCCTTGATAGTTCGTGTCTGTCGTACCAATATAAGTCGACTTATTCCGTGGAATGGCAAAGATCATTCTTTTGTCTGCCACGTCAAAGTAAACAGCTTGCTTAAGAGGCAATCGGGAGTAGGGAACTACGAGATGAACCCCTTTGGTGAGATGGAGACGTTTGCCAAACAGCGATTGATCTTTCTCACGGAGACGATCTACCCACGGACCTGCCGCGTTGACTATCTTTTTGGCCAATATGAGATGCTCCTTGCCTGTGATCAAGTCCTTTCCTTTGACGCCGGTTATTTTTCCATTCTGATATAGGAAATCCGTCGCTTCTGTATAATTTACGCAGCAAGCTCCGAATGTACGAGCAGTTTTTATGACTTCAATGGTCAGACGGGCATCGTCCGTCCGATATTCGTAGTACAATCCGCTCCCTTTGAGAATATCGGTGCGTAAAAGCGGTTCTGATTCGGAGGTTTGCTTCTTGGAGAGCATCGTGCGCCGTTCCTTTCGTTTTACTCCGGCCAAGAGATCATAAACGTAGAGTCCAATCGATGTAGCCATCTTCCCGTACGTACCTTTCTCGACAATGGGCAGGATCATTTTCTCCGGTACGACGATATGCGGAGCATTGCGATACAGGATTGTTCGCTCTCTGCCTACCTCACGAACAAGCTTGACGTCACCTTGCTTCAAATAACGTAACCCGCCGTGCACCAGCTTGGTCGAACGACTGCTCGTGCCTGCAGCGAAATCCTGTTTTTCAATCAGCCCAACCGTAAGTCCACGGGAAGCAGCATCGAGCGCTATTCCGGCTCCAGTCACACCTCCACCGATGATGAGGAGGTCAAGACGGTCTGAGGCCAGCTGCTCCAGAAAAGTGGCTCGCTGGAGAGATGACAAAGTCGAATCTCTATTCATAATACATCTCATCCTTTCTTTTCAAAAACAAAGACAGCCCATATTCAAAAGAAGCAACGCATCTGCATTTGCCCTTTCGATACCGGCTGTCTCCAAAGTCTCCACCGCATCATTAACTTATCTTTACTCTATTCCTGATTTCTGTAAAAATCAACGCCCAATCTTGTAGCCCATCGTCGCTTGCACAGCTTGCTTCCAACCAGCGTAAAGACTTTGCCTAGTTCCTTCCGACATCTCTGGTTCAAAGGATCGCTCGACTACCTTGTTCTTGATGATATCCTCTTTACTATTCCAATATTCGACGACAAGACCAGCCAAGTATGCTGCGCCCAATGCAGTCGTCTCATTGACTCGCGGACGTTCGACCACTGTTCCTAGAATGTCCGACTGGAACTGCATCAAGAAGTTGTTGGAAACTGCACCGCCATCCACAGCGAGCTTCTGAAGCTTGATGCCTGAATCTGCTTCCATCGCCTCCAGAACATCTCGAGTCTGATAAGCAAGTGATTCCAGGGCAGCACGTATCAGATGATCCTCAGTCGTTCCACGCGTCAATCCAAAGATGGCACCACGGGCTTCCATATCCCAATAAGGCGCTCCGAGCCCAACAAATGCTGGCACCAAATAGACCCCGTCCGTGCTATCTACAGCTGCTGCATGCTTTTCTGAATCTGCCGCTTTGCTGATCAGCTTGAGTCCGTCTCGCAGCCATTGAATCGCGGCGCCCGCTACAAAAATACTGCCTTCCAACGCATATTCTACTTTACCGTCTACCCCCCAAGCGATCGTGGTCAAAAGACCATTCTTGGAGGCGACCGCTTTGTCTCCCGTGTTCATGAGCATAAAGCAACCGGTGCCGTACGTATTTTTCGCTGCGCCTTCGGAAAAGCAGGCCTGACCGAAGAGCGCTGCCTGTTGGTCGCCTGCGATGCCTGCAATCGGAATGGGGGTGCTGAATAATCTTTCATCCGTGTCACCGTATCGTTCACTGGACGGGCGAGCTTCTGGCAGCATCTGAGTAGGTACTCTCAGCATTTTCAGCAGATCTTGATCCCATTCGAGCGTATGAATGTTAAACATCAGCGTTCGAGAAGCGTTGGAATAGTCGGTGACGTGTACTTTTCCATTAGTCAACTTCCAGATCAACCATGTATCGATCGTCCCGAACAGCAATTCACCTCTCTCCGCTTTTTCACGAGCGCCTACCACATGATCGAGAATCCACGTCACTTTGGTACCAGAGAAATACGCGTCAATCAAGAGGCCGGTCTTTTCGCGTACCATTTGCTCATAACCTTGTTCCTTTAGCTGATTGCAGATGTCGATCGTCTGCCGGCTTTGCCATACGATAGCATTGTACACGGGTTTTCCTGTATTTTTGTCCCAAACGACAGTCGTTTCGCGTTGATTCGTAATCCCGATGCCTGCGATCTGCTCCGGTTTCACATGATTCTCCAATAAAACCGCTTTCAACACTTCCAATTGCGATTCCCATATTTCTTCGGCATTATGTTCGACCCAACCTGGTTTCGGATAGAGCTGGGTAAATTCCTTTTGGGCAACCCCGATGATTGCTCCTGATTTATCAAATAGAATGGCACGAGAACTGGTCGTTCCCTGATCAAGCGAGAGCATGTATTTATGATCCATGTGTACCGCTCCTCCTCATAGTCCCGTAGATAGGATTCCTTTTATTTATGCTTGGGCAAGGTAAATCCCTGCTTGTTTCTTAGGTTTTTACCGTTATTGTCTTACCTCTGAATAGCTATGGGAGTTGTTTGTTGCTTTCCCAATATCGGCGTTTTTGCTCCATTTTCCTATGATAATACCGATGACCATAAACACAATCAAGGCGATAACACCTGTGTACGAGTGGTCTGTGAAGGTCCATTTGTAAAAGAACGCTCCGCAAATGGCACCGATGATGGGGCCGCATACAGGTATCCAGGCATAGCCCCAATTGGAGTCGCCTTTCCCTTGGATTGGCAGTAGCGCGTGTGCCAGACGAGGTCCTAGATCACGAGCTGGATTGATCGCATAGCCGGTCGTTCCCCCCAGTGACAAGCCGATAGCGACGATCAGAAATCCTACGACAAATGGATTTAAGCCTTCAGCAAACTTATTCGCCCCAATCGTGAGCAGTCCCAAAACCAGGAAGAACGTGCCGAGAATTTCACTAAACAAGTTCGCGACTGTATTTGGAATGGCAGGACCCGTGGAAAATACGCCCAGTTTCGCTCCCGGATCATCGGTTGCTTTCCAGTGAGGGTAATAGAACAGCCACACGAATGTCGCTCCCATAAAAGCTCCGATCATCTGAGAAAGGATGTATCCAGGCACCAGTTCCCAAGGAAATTGTCCGATGCAGGCTAAACCAATCGTTAACGCAGGATTCAGATGTGCGCCGCTGATACTGCCTACTGCATACGCTCCGCATGCAACTCCCAACCCCCACCCCATCGTGATCACGATCCAGCCACCGTTTTGAGAGTACGCTTTCTTCAAATTCTGCCCAGCGCAGACGCCCGCCCCCAGAATGATCAGGATCATGGTACCGACCATCTCGGCTACATAAACAGACATATCCCGTTTCCCCCTTTTTTATGAAGAGTCAAGAACGACAATGCCTTTGAAGCGCTTACCATTTTTCGGCCTCCTCCTCTCTGTTTCCCGTTAAGAAAATAAAAAAGCTAATACTCGCAAACCGAAAGCCGAAGCCTCCTGATTGCAAATATTAGCTGGTCTCCAAATCTCCACAGCGCTATTAACTTATGACTTACTATATCGCCACCGATTAGGGGCTGTCAAGAATTTCCTTTTTCGACCCGAAATTACTTCAGCAAAGCCGAATCCAGCGCTACTTCGATCATTTCATTGAACGTAGTTTGACGTTCTTCGGAAGAAGTTTCTTCGCCTGTAAGGATGTGATCACTAACTGTAAGAATGGACAATGCATTTCTTTTGTATTTGGCAGCCAACGTATAAAGCGCCGAAGATTCCATTTCTACCGCCAGAACCTGATAGGCAGCCAGTTTCTTGTAGAGATCCATGCTTTCGCGATAGAAGCTGTCACTCGTAAAGATATTTCCTACTTTTACCGACAGATTGCGCTCAGTTGCTACTTGATATGCTTTGTGGAGCAACTCAAAGCTCGCTGTAGGTGCAAAATCAATCTGATTGAACAACAGTCGATTGGTTTGGGAATCAGAGGACGCACTCATCGCGATGATGACATCACGTACTTTGATATCTTCCTGGATCGCACCGCATGTACCGACACGAATCAAGTTTTGTACATCGTAGGACTGCATCAGCTCATTTACGTAGATAGAGATGGAAGGCACACCCATGCCTGTTCCTTGTACAGAAACTCGTTTGCCTTTATATGTACCTGTAAAGCCCAGCATGCCACGCACATTGTTATAGCATTCTGCTCCTTCGAGGAACGTTTCAGCGATGTATTTAGCGCGTAGCGGATCACCTGGCAGTAGGATTGTTTCAGCAATAGCGCCTGGCTTTGCTCCAATATGAATACTCATGTAATGATTGCTCCTTTACTTTCAAAAAATTACCTACCATGTTATGGTACTACAAAAGACGAACATTGCAAAGGGAGGGAGACAGGTGACCGTCTCCTCCTGCGAATCCTTATCTATTTTTCATTTCCCTGTCCGTTTTATTCAGATCGATCCAATAGGCTACTGCCTCCATATGATCTCCTAAACATGTCCATTCTTTTATCCATTTCTGATCAATGGGTAGTCTTTGTTTTCCCTGCCCCGCTTCTTTCATACGATGCACCGCCTCTACCCGCAATCCTTTTTCGATCGCAATGACATGAGCGAGTGGTGGAGTGAGCAGATGTTCGAGGCCAATACACGTTGCAGCTTTTTGGGTCATGGCCAGGGGAAGATCACTCATGGACGAGACACCAAGTTGTTCTTGATTGATTAAGCTATTGATGTAGGTTTTCACTAAAGGAATGGTTCCTGCCTGCGTAATGGGTGCCTCTTTTCGCAAGGCAATATCGATGCCCCGATAGCAGGCACGGACAAAAGGCAACAATTCCTCTGCCGAAATAACTGTATCCCCATTGAGAAACAACCAGACATCGCCCGTTGCTTCTTTCGCACCGATCGAACGCCACAGCTCCTCCCCCAGTGGGAAAGGGTAAATGTAGCAGGTACGTCCGTAAGACGAGGAGTTCAGGACAAGATCCACAGATTGGTCTTGACTACCATGAATAATCATTAATATTTCTTTGGGTACCAATCTCTCCACTTGCTTGATCACTTTCCGGATCGTTTTTTCGTCTTGCTGGACGGATATGATGACACTCAAGCGATCCTGATTTTCGATTTGGTGACGAAACGGTATCCCTTTATCTCTTTTTCCGGACATTGGCCTGTTTCTTTTTTCGTTTGCCACCCCTTTTCCCCCCTTTTCCTTCGTTGGGTTGCTGGTAAAAGACCGAGCGCAAATGAAGCTGACCGGGCACCTTTAATAAGTTTCGATACCGCTCTCCATCTGGCAAGCCGCCACGTCTTCCGATAGCGTCCAAAATGGTCCTGATCGCTTTTGCATGATCGTGCAAAACTTGCCTCTTGCCTTTTTTCATGATGGCTCCCGAAGCGCTAAACCATTGAATAGCTGGCACAGGGGAGACTTTCACAATCGTGAGTTTTTCCTTGACTGCTTTTACCCATCCAATCGGAGGTGTACACAATCCTTCATATCCCATGATCTCAAGTGCTCTCTGATTGCAGGCGTATGGAACTTTAGACATCGTACCTGCACCTAAATCAACAAGTCCGAGTAAATGATTCAGCAATCGATACCCATTGCGCGGTGCTGCCAGCTTATTATTCGAACGGGAGGGAGCCGATTCAGTCACGGCGATGTCCGCACCGTTTTTTATAGCCATTACATACTTTCTCAGGAGCTCGGGTGCGACGATGACTCTTTCATCCAAAAAGAGGATGACTTCTCCTCTTGCGTTGTGAGCACCCAAAGATCTACCCTGATCATACGTTTGAAAAGAGTCTGAAGGGATAACGTGCACCCAAGAGGAATAGGCTTGCGGAATAGATACGCGTGTCAAAGAAGGGCTGACTACGATGACCTCCACGGAAAAGGTCATCCGATTGATATTTTCAAGCATTCGCCGAAGCGTTTTGGCATCATCGCTTACTGGGATGACGACGGACACCTCAGGGCGGTCGGCAAGTAAGTTGTCCATCACGGTTCCCCCTCAACGGAAAATGCTTCTTTTTCTACAGTACGCAAGAATTATCGAAGTGGACACGGCTATCCCTGCACAAAAAAACACAGGACAAGAGAGTGTGCTCCCTCTATCCTGTGTTTTTGTCTTGTCCATCCAACAAATGATATTCAATACGCGCGCCGCTGCAAATCACGCCGCCGGACTCGCCTGAATCTGCGTGAACGGATCACGGTATAGCTGATCATAAAGAGATTCAATCCCGCCGCAGCAATGGATAAGTGATTTGCAGATCGCCTGCTTGGACCAGGAGATGCCCATCATCCGTGAGTTCTAGAAGCGGCTCCGTCCCCTTTGGAACCGTCGCAAATAGATTGTCCATCGTCGAATACGTCATCACGGCATTATTGCCAGGCACCGCAGCATGTGTATACGCTTTTCCATTCGGGGCTACCTGCTTTGTCTCGAAATGAGCAAAGCCGTAGTCGAGCATTTTCGTGACATCCTTGTAAGCGTACGCACTCGCCCCTGCTTTCATCGTAACAGCAATGAACTCCGTATTGCCGCGTTTGGCAGAACCAACGAGCGTATGCATGGCTTGATCCGTGAAGCCATTTTTGATCCCGGTCGCACCTTCGTAGTCACGTAGTAACTTATTGTGGTTAATTAGCTCGGACTTCCATTCCTTCCCATCCCAAGGCAACCGATTCGTACCCACGATTTCTCGAAAGATGGGATTGGTCATGGCATATCGAGCGATTTTTGCCATATCAGAAGCGGTTGTGTAATGATTTGGATCATGCAAGCCATGTGCGTTCGCAAAATGCGTCTCAGTCACGCCTACCTTTTCCAACAAATAGGCATTCAGTTCATCTGCGAAACGTTCCGTTGTCTGGCTCATGTGCTCTGCAATAGCCGTCGCAGCGTCGTTTCCTGAATGCATCAAGAGTCCGTATTCCAGTTTGCGCAACGGAACCTGCTCGCCTTCTCCCAGGTATACGCGAGTTCCCTCTTCATACCTTGCTTTTTTGGATACCGTGACAATATCGTCAGGATTCCCTTTTTCGATGGCGTAAATACCAGTTGCAATCTTGGTGATACTAGCTGGATACAGCTTTTCATGGGGGTTCTTTTCAAACAGGACTTGTCCAGTTGTAGCATCCATTAATATCGCTGACTCTCCGCTCAGTGCATCAGGTGAAAGCATTGACGCATCTTCCGCAAAAGCCAAAGGTATGCCAGGGCTCCAAAGAGCCATGACCACAACGAGAAGGTACGTAAGAAGAAAACGCATGTTAGTCTATATCCTTTCCATACATTGTCGCCCAATTTACATGTGGTTCTTGCTCCTATCTTTCCCTACCCGAGACGTTTTCCTAACAGATCGTAAATCATTTTGAACTTCGGATTGTCTGCAAAAGCCTCTTCAAAACCACTGACATGCTCACGATACAGGGCAGAAGCCGCTTCTAAATCCTGCTTCACGTACAACGAGAAAATCTCTTCCAATTTATCCTCAAGGGTAGGATCTACCTCTGCAGGAGTCAAAATTTCCTGGCGCAGGTTGTTCATCAAAACGTCCAACTGATGTGTAATGACGGAAGCTTCTTGCAGCTGACTCAGCACGTTCTCCGGTATATTTCCCGAGTACTTATAACGCAGTTCATGCTCATTCGTCGCCCAAAAGTTCATGCCTAAAGTACGAATCTGTATTTCGCAGAACAGGTTGATTTTTTCGCTTCCGTGATACACCGTATAAGACGCGATCATATGGATGCTGCGGTAGCCGGAATCTTTCGGTGATGCGATATAGTCCTTGATATCATGAATGACGATATCTTCCCGTTCCTGGAGAAGCTGTTGTACTTCACGCACATCGTCTACATAGCGACAAACTACTCGCAGTCCGGCAATATCGGACACTTCCCGAGCGATAGCTTCCTGCCAGTTTTCATCTTGAAAATCAATGCCTTTTTCCTTCGCCTTTTTCATCAGGCTATCTACTTTTTTGACCCGCCCCACTACGAATTCGATGGGCGAGTATCGACCGCTTTTTTGAAACCCGTATTTGATTCCTTTAATCTTTAGCTTCAATTCATCTACTGCTTGCTCATAAGGTGCCAAGAAATGAACCATATTGTTTAGTACTTTACTCGGCACGGATGAGATTTTCATGATTTCACACCTCTCATTACTTCCATTGGAAAGGTGATGCCTCAAAAAAAGGCTGCGGGTTCACATAGGTGTTCCCGATCAACATTCCATAATGCAAATGGGGTCCCGTGGAAAATCCGGTGGTACCCATACGCCCGATCACTTGTCCCTGCTTGACTTCCTGACCGGTTATAACTTCTAGCTTGGACATATGCGCGTAAATCGAAAAGACTTGTAAACCGTGGTCGATGATAATGGTATTGCCTGTTAAGTACAAGGAATCGGCAAGAACGACTTTCCCATTGTTGCTGGCCCAGATCGAGGTTCCCGTTTTGTTGGCGATATCGATAGCAGAATGTCTGTTCGCCGGAACGCCGTTCACCACTCGTTGATAGCCAAATGGGGTAGTCAATGTTCCTACGGCTGGTTGAGTAAACGGTCCTGTAAAGTAAGGCACTTGAGCCGATCTTGAGCGAGCGGCGTTAATTTTCTTTTGGTCTGCATGAATCCGATTGTTGTCCTGACGCATCTCGGCCATTTGTTTGCTGACTGTCAATACATCCACAGCAAATTTTTTGGCGTTGATCGTCAAAGGAATGGCCAGCTTTTTATCCGTTGTCTGGACCTGATAGGTGCCTGGTTTGGCATGAAAGGGAATAGGAATAAAACGGGCATACTCTCCTTGGGAAGGCTGTAAGCGATACGTTTGCGAGAAGAGAGTAACCGACTGTGCATGATTACTGCGCACAAAAATAACGTCACCTGGAAACGTGGTGCTTGGCATCACGGTCAATGGCGGCTGCTGTTTTTGATACTGAACTTGTACTTCCTCGACGATTTCCTTACCGTACGTGCTTGTCCCGGACACGATTGTCAGGGCAGCAATCAGCATGAAACCGACCATTGATTGTAACATAGCCGTTCCCTCCCATTTTCCAGTATAACAAAAGAGTAAGCGAAAGGAAAAAGAAAAAGAAGGCTAGAGAGCAAGCCTTCTCCAATCCCTTACAACTTTTTGGTATAGTCGGCCATTCTGTCCATAATGGATTGCACGCCATTCAACATCTCACTGGCACGCTTCGTTTTTTGGGAAATGGTATCAAAATCAAGTCTGCCTTTTTTTCGATCATTCCAACGTTTAAATAATTCTTCTGCCGTACTGGGATTACTGCGAACCGATTGGACACGCGTGTCGTCTTCCATCAACCACGATTCAAATTCAGGATGTTCCTTTAAAAGACGTTTCACTTCTTTTCGTTTCATCCGCTGACGCTCCTCTCAGGTGTACAAACGTACCTAGTTATCTGTTCGTTACACCATATGCCTAGTCCGCGGATGTGCTTGTGTGTTTTCACTATGTTACAAAGAAAGGGCGTTTTAAAGATCCTTATTTTCAACCAAAATAGAGAAAGGCCCCTCGAAGGGACCTTTCTGCATCCAGCTATTTACTTGTGATGAAGCACGTGGCTTAACGACCTGACATTTGCGATTCTGCGAAGCTCACCAGACGCTTGGTGATTTCTCCACCAACAGAACCGTTTTGACGAGAAGTTGTGTCTGGTCCGAGATTTACACCGAATTCAGATGCAATCTCATACTTCAGTTGATCCAAAGCTTGGTTCGCTTGAGGAACTACCAGATTGTTGGTGCCACCTTGGTTGTTAGCCATGATTGATTCCTCCCAACGCGTTTTTGTCTTCCGGGACGGGGTTGAACCGTCAGCGCATTTGCTTCTCGCCGGTCGAGACCGGAAGATGATATTTGGTGCGAGAGGCGTTTGGTTGACCTCTCGTGATACTATCATCCCACCGCCGCTCGCAAGCATACGCAGTTTTTGAGATGTAAAATCTGACAAAGATCAATTGGGCTCGTATGCTATAATGTTGCGTATAGTTGGTTATGAGAGGAGCTACAACAGTGAGTCAATCCGGAAAAGTACTGCTCATTGATGGAATGAGCTTTTTATTTCGTGCGTTTTATGGTTCTGCATGGGCGGGTGGTTACCGTCAAACGTCGACTGGCGTCTATACGAATGCGGTCTACGGGTTCACCAAAATGATGTTGGACTATGCAGACTTGGTCAAGCCTACCCATCTCATCGTTGGATGGGATGTCGCCTCCCGTGAATCTCTCGTACGCAGTCAATGGTACGATGGGTACAAATCAAATCGTCAAGCTCCTCCGGAAGAGTTAATTCCTCAATTTGATCTGGTCAAAGAAGTAACGGCTGCTTTTTCCATTCCCAATCTGGGATGTCCAGGCTATGAAGGTGACGACGTTTTGGGCACATTAAGCACAAACCTTTCCGCAAACGGTCATCAAGTTGTTATTGCGTCAGGTGATTATGACAGTCTGCAATTGGTCTCTGATCTGGTTAGCGTGAAAATCTTGAAAAATGGCGGGAAGCACGAGCACTACAACCCGGCAAGCTTGCTCACTCTCCGCGGCATCGCTCCCGAGCAAGTGGTGGATGTAAAAGCATTGATGGGCGATACTTCGGATTGCATACCTGGCTGTCCGGGAATCGGAGAAAAAACAGCTACGAAGCTGATCACCGAGCATGGCGATCTGGACCGTTTATATACGAACCTCCATAATTGCACACCTAAAATGCGCGGGAAACTAGAAGAACACCGTGATCAGGTGTACTTGAGTCAAAAGCTCGCGACGATTATCCGCGACGTACCGATCGAATTTTCATTAGAGGCAGCATCCTGGGAATATGATCGTACCGTTGTCCATGAAAAATTTGAAGAGCTCGAATTTGGCCGCACGATGGTTAGCAGAGTCGGCTAATGAATAAAGAGCGGCAGCGCGGACCGATTGATTCGATCTGGACTGCCGCTCTTTTTTATGGATTTGCTCAAGCCTGAACAAGAAACAAAAATAATGTAACACAGGCTCTAGGATTGGAACACATCCAGCAACATTCCAGCTGTCTGCTCCTGATCAGTCTCCCAAGAAGTGGCAAAGCGGACACGGTGGGAAACGCCTAAAATATCGTAGGTCTGTACCAAATGCTGGCGTGCAGAACCAATAATGAGGCTGTTCAAGCGCACTTGCTTTCGTTTTCCCAGTTCAGCCAGCTGATCCTGAACATAGGGAGATATTCCCCCTACTCCATCCGTTACCATAACGAAATCTGCTCCACGCAATGCCTTTTCCTCATTCACCAGCTCAATCCCGCGCTTCATCGGAGAATCAAAATGTGTCCCTCCACCAAAAGCCATTTGAGCCAAACCGTAAAAGGCAGCCCAATCCGGTTTCTTGTGATAGAGCACTTGTTCGCGCAACTCACCTTTCGCTCCAAAAAGCAGGAGGACAAAATTACGTTTCTCCAGCATAGCGAGAGCGGCAAATGTCATGACGAAAAGTTGGGCAAGGCGAAGTTTTGGTCCTCGCATCGAGTGCGAGGTATCGAGCATGCAGATGACGGGTCCCTTTGGCGGTTCTTCTACCCAGCCGGTCGTGTCGTAGGTCATCAGCTTTTGCTCGAACCACTTTAGCATAAAATACGCCTCGTAATCGGGATCAGCCAGTAATACCGCTTCTCCAGGCAACATGTGAGCAATGTCTCCTGATTGGCGCAGATCGTAGTATTCCTCAGGTAACTGCTTCGTACGGATTTCTTTACGTTTGACTCGAAAATGGTGGACATTTCGTCCGATTTCCTCGAGAAAAGCCACTAGATCTGGATGGCGTTTCAGCTTTTCCAGCCATTTGATGTACTGCTCAAAGCTCTGACGGCGCAGCTTGCCTAAATCATGACCCCAGCTGCGATTGGCAAAGCGTTGGCTGGCCGTAAACAATTCGTCGACAAACAAGGTATCAAACTCTTCTTTGGAAAGAGATTGTTTTAGCGATTTTTCCAGCCAATGCCCTAGCTCGCTTTCAAAAGAGGCAATGGCTTCTTTTTCCTGTCGATTGAGCCGATCGAGCTGTTTTTCTTTCTGCGTCAATTCTTCTTCCAGCTTTTTCACCTTTTGCAACAGCTTGGTGCGCTTCGTAAACTGGACGGTCATTTCTTCCCGCATGTGCGAAATGCGTTCCTGCAAGGATTGGATCTCAGCTCGTACCAGGGGTTTCGTGTCTAGAGCTTCTTGCTTGTCCTCGACCATACGCTTGCCTTGCTGCAGGGTATAACCTACCAGCTGCAGCTTCGCGACCTGCTTATTTGTCAAGAGCTCGGACAATCGCGCTTCCTGGTTTCCTTCCTGCCCCTGTTTCTCCTGCAACCCTGCGACCAGCGGGGTTATCTTTTGATCTTTTTCACGCTGTAGCACTTCCTCTGCAAAGGTCTCAGTCAACCAGAGCAAGGCTTTTATTGCCGTCTTGAAAGCTGCGCTTTCCTGTCCAACCGTCCGTGGATGAATCATTCGGGTAAAATACTGTTTCATGAGTGTGCGAATCATCCAATGGTGAAAGGGCGTCGCTTCTTGAGTCAAATCGACTTCCGGTTTCTCCAGGTAAAAGACGAGAAAGAAATCGGCAAACAGCTCCAATTCAAACCAGGGTGCACGTGTCTTCGCTTCCTGAACCCATTCCAAAGCCGTACGCGACGAGGCGAGATATGTATCAAACAGATACCGGTCCACGCGACTGGCACGAATGATCATCTTCCCCACCTCCTAGAGCGTATAGTCGTACTCCGTGCCGGCAATCTCCTGATCAAACACCGTCCGGTACGTTTTCTGGAGCTGCTGCAGGATGCGCTCTCCTTCTATACGAAGGTACGCGTATTTCACGGTGTACTTTTCCGGATTATGGATCAGTCTGTTTTTTTCAAATATGTATACTGACAAATCCTGCTCCCGTTTTTGCCATTGCATTAAACGATTACGCAGCTCTCTGGCAGTCTCCTCCAATTCAGCTCGACTCTCCTCCAAGAGCTTTCGATTACGCTCCATGGCTTCCTTGCCCATTTTAGCACCGACCTCTTTCTTGAATTGAAAAGCGTGCAGGTCAGATTCTTTCGCCGTCCATTTTTCGGCGATCTGATTGAATCTGCGCAAGGGGAGGTCATTTTCCAGCTCAGCCTTGAGCATTTCTGTAAACTGGTTTTCAAACAGCTCTCTCATCACGGACAAATCTTCCGGTACATCCCACATCATATGAGGGGTGAAGATCGTATCCCAGATCGTGACCTGCTCACGGCCATGCAAGGCAGCTGAAGTTTTCCAGACATGGGCGATCTTGCTCCATCGGCGGTCCGACAAGCGGTATTCTTTCGCCTCCATGTCTTGCTTGACTCTATACAGGAAATAGATGACGGATTCCGGGATGGTCACATTAGCTGCAGCAGCTTGTACATCGGTTACGTCGTACAAGGAAAATACGACTGGTAACGGAGCGTTCGGTAACGAGAACATTTTTTCGTAGCTGGATGCATGCTGCAAATACCCGACCTCATACCGAAACAGAAACCGGTCGTATAGGGCTGCCAGTTGTTCGTCATCGTCGGGTAATTCATTGGATGCTGCCATCAGAAATTGCAAAGGTACCGCTTCTTTTTCACGCCCGTTAAAGTAAATCCGCTCATTTAAAATAGACAGCAGAGCATTCAAAATGGCACTGTTTGCCTTGAAGATCTCATCCAGAAATGCAAACTGGGCAGCAGGCAAATAACCATCTGTTTTGCGCACGTATTGATCCAGTTTGAGTTGTTGCAAGGAAACAGGCCCAAAAATTTCGTCAGGTGTCGTGAAACGGGTCAATAAATATTCAAACCAATGCTCGGATCCAAATAAATGGGAAACAGCTCTCGCCAGCTGCGATTTAGCCGTTCCCGGCGGACCGATCAGGAGTGCATTTTCCCCGCTGATCATTCCGAGCATCAAGAGACGAATCAATTCACTTCGTTCTAAAAAGCGACGTTCCAATAGCTCAATTGCTTGCTCCATTTTTCGTTGGATTGGTGTTGTTGTACTCATGGCATTTCGTGCTCGCCCCAATGGATGGAGGTGAGGCAGCACCTGTCCCCCCTCGTACTAGGATCCCAAGTATGGTTAAAATGGCACTGACTTCATTTATAGTCGCATACCGTGGTCAAAAATGCCAGTTTTCCAAGGAACCTCCCTCATTCTCCGCTCTCACCCATATTTGCCCTTCCGCATATGTTGTGACAAACGGAATTGCAAACGGAGAAAATAAAAAGGAGGGTTCGCAATGGGTATTGAACTTGCTTGGCTGCACGGCGTCTACGTATTGTTTGTTCTGGGCATTATTCTATTAATGGTTTTACGGCGTGACACCAGCCTGATCAGCATTGTCGGAATTGCCATTCTCGGATTGGTTGCTACCGGATCAATCACGACAGCCATCGGAGGCATTTTCGGGAGCTTTATTTATGCCATCACAGAATTGTTGCCCACGATCTTGGTCATCTGCATCATTGTTGCCATGAGTCACGTCCTGACAGATACGGGTGTGAATGAAACCATGATTCGGCCGATGACTCACTTGATCCGCAACGCTACACTCGCTTACTGGGTGATTGGCCTTGTCATGATGGTCATCTCGTGGTTTTTCTGGCCATCCCCGGGTGTCGCGCTGATCGGTGCCGTCATGTTGCCTGTCGCCCTGCGTGCTGGGCTGCCGGCTATTGGCGTGGCAATCGCTATGAACTTGTTTGGACACGGGATCGCTTTGTCGGGTGACTTTGTCATCCAAGGCGCCCCTACCTTAACGGCAAAAGCGGCAGGTATACCAGTTGGCGACGTCATTTCTGCGAGTATTCCCCTCGTCATTGTCATGGGGGTAGTCACCACAGTCGCTGCCTTCTGGTATTTGCGCAAAGATATGAAAATCGGAAATATACCCGCACCGACAAATGAAACAGCTGTACCGGATTCCGTATTTACATCGGTTAAGGTTCCACTTGCAACCGGTGTGCGCAATACGCTCGCAGCCGCAGTTCCCATTCTCTTTTTGCTTGACGTAGCAGCCATGTTCGCCTTTGATTTGCGCGGAGGCGATGCCACTGCACTCGTGGGCGGAACCGCCTTGTTGATCTTGATCATCGCCACGATGCTCGCGCATAAGGAAAAAGGACTGGAAGAGGTCACTTCTCATTTGATCCAGGGCTTCCAGTTTGGATTCAAAGTGTTCGGTCCCGTCATCCCGATTGCCGCTTTTTTCTATATGGGTGACAGCGGCTTCGTCAAAGTATTCGGTGAAGTGCTCCCGAGTGGCTCGCATGGCATCGTCAATGACCTGGGTGTCGCTCTGGCTCAGACCATCCCGATCAGTAAAGAAATTGCGGCACTTACCTTGACCGCTGTCGGTGTCATCACGGGATTAGATGGCTCTGGTTTCTCCGGTATTACGTTGGCAGGGTCCTTGGCGCAGCTATTTGCGACAGCACTCGGTTCAGGTGTCGCTACCCTGACGGCACTCGGTCAAATTGCGGCCATCTGGGTCGGTGGAGGAACCATCATACCGTGGGCGCTGATTCCGGCGGCAGCCATTTGCGGAGTCGATCCCTTTGAGCTTGCTCGACGAAATTTGTACCCGGTAGCCATCGGGTTGCTCGTTACGACAATTGTCGCCATGTTTCTCTTGTGAGTGGCGAAGAAAGAAAAAGGCGGTTGGCCAAAAGCCAGTCGCCTTTTTTCCTTCTGTTTTCGACGGACGATCATACACTTGTACTAGCATCCCATTTGGAAAGGAACAGACCGGTATGAACTTGTGGGGAAAAAGTGTACAGGTCGCTGCCACTTACATCGGAACAGTGGTCGGAGCCGGGTTCGCCAGCGGTCAGGAAATTCTCGCTTTTTTTACATCTTACGGCCATGCGGGTACCATCGGTATTTTGACTGCCACCGCATTATTTGTATGGCTCGGATACAAAATGATGCTGCTCGCACACCAGATGCGTACACCGTCCTATGAATCGTTTAATCAACAGTTGTTCGGGCGGTTCGTGGGGGGCACGATGAATGTGCTCGTCTTCCTGACTTTGTTTGGCGTCACGACCGTAATGCTGGCAGGTGCCGGCTCTGTACTGGAGGAACAGTTCCACATCCCATACATCGCAGGTACCATCGCAACGCTTTTTCTCGCCCTTCTGATATTGCGGCAAGGACTCGAGCGCTTGCTTGTGGTCAATGCGATCGTCGTTCCTTCCATGCTGTTGTTTGCTATCCTCATTCTGCTCAAGGGAAATGTCGATTCCCCACTTCCCATTGCGGCTCCCAGCGATTACGTTTTTCTTTGGAAAACCGTCCTGTACGTCTCCTTCAACCTCGCCATGGCTCAATCTGTTCTCATCCCTATCGGATATGCTATACGGGAACCAGTCATTCTTTTTCGTGCCGCAGTCATCGGTGGAGTCGTCCTCGGCTTCATGTTGCTCGTGGTCCACACGGCCATGCTGGCAAATTGGGATGACGTAAGGTTCATGGACATCCCTATCCTGTTTGTCACAGACCAATGGAATGAGTGGTTGCAGCTATTTTTTGTGTTTGTCCTCTACTCCGAAATTTTCACAACGCTCATTTCCAACGTCTTCGGGATCGGTCAACAGCTCCGCGAGATCTTTGATGTACCGGAGACACGCCTGTATCTGTTTCTGTTCCTGGCAGCGTTTGCCCTCTGTCTGATCGGCTATTCACAGCTCTTGATGTTTCTCTATCCGTTATTTGGCTATCTCGGTTTAACGACATTGTGCCGGATCGCCTTTCCACGAAATCGTCTTAGGCGTCAGCGCTTTTAAGTCAACGCCGTTCCTTTTACGGAGTCGTTTTCTGTAATGCTTGAGCAAATTGCTGCAAATCCGTTGTCGGAGCCTGACAAGAAAAATTCTCACAGATGTAAGCGGTCACCTGATCCGTTTGCATCTGTTTATTTTTTTCGGCTGTTGCCAGCTCTCCGATGGAGTGATCCGGGTCATGTACAACCACAAACGAGTATGGTTCATACCCCTCGTTGGCAGCTGCTAAAAAAGCCAGGGTCTGTTGGTCTTACGCTTAGCAGGCACTCTGCCTTTTCTCCCAGATCGGCTCTACCACTCGCATTTGCTTTCATCTTTATAAGTCTGAACTCATAACACGCTCCAATACTGCCCACGTTGCTTGCTGTACCTAACTTTAAAAAGCATTTTATAGCCGCATTTTTCGCAATACAGGAATCCAGACAATGATAAAATGTATCTTCTACCGTTGGGATTAACAAGCCTATTCTTCGCTAGTCGGCTTTGATCTCGTTTTTCCATAAGTTATGTATCCTTGATGAATATCACTTATTGGTATGAAAAAAAGGACAACAAATGTTGTCCTCTGCTCTTTTCACAACTCTCATTAAGCTTCTTCCACCCCAGCGACTTTCATCTGCAGCGATCTTTGCGCATTGCCCAGTGTCATGCAGGCAATAATGGAAATCACAGCGGAAAGGATCAGGAACCAGAAGGCAGCGTCATATGAGCCGTTGAATGCGCTGATGAGAAAACCCATCACCATGGGAGAAACAAAACCGGCCACTTGACCACCAAAATTAATCATGCCCGTGGCGGATCCCATCACTTCAGTGGGAAGGACTTTAAGGGGGAGTGCCCAAATTCCTGCGAATCCGGCATACAGGAAAAAAGCGGACAGGATCTGGTAGATGACAGCCGTTTGAAGAGCCTGCGTGGTAAACATGAGGTAAAGGAAGAGCGCCCCCAATATTTCAACTATGATCACAAAGTACTTTTCACGACCGGCAAAGTACTTGTCTACAAGCCAACCGCCGAGAATCATCGCCACTCCCCCGGCGAAGAAAGGCAGAGAGGCGACAACACCTGCCTGCAGCAAATCGAGATGGCGGACTTTCAACAGGTAGGACGGCAGCCACGACGCAAAACCCCACAACACGACATCCAATCCGAACCAGGCAGCCACCAGTTTCCACATGGTAGGTGTCTGCAGCAAATCTTTCATCGACATGCTTCTTCCGGAAGTTTTCTTCTGCCCCTCTTCCTTTTGAGCCGGTTTGCGCAGAAATACCGCGTACACCGCAACCAGAACGAATCCAATCAGCGCAATGACAACAAACATCATTCGCCACCCCAGCCACAGCATCATAGGTGCGGCAACCAAAGGAGCCAAAGCGGCACCGAAAGCATTTGACGACAACATGGCAGACTGCGCTTTTGCCCTCTCCGCTTTTGGAAAGTACTCTGCGATCGCCTTCGAACTTGCCGCGGGGAACCCGCTTTCACCGATCCCAAACAGAAAGCGAATCACCAACAGGGAGGCTAGCGACCATGCTACTCCTGTTAGCGCAGTGAACAACGACCACATCACCAGCGCCACGATCATGACTCTTTTAGAGCCGTACTTGTCCGCAAGCCAACCTCCCGGAATCTGCATCAAGGCGTAGCCGGCAAAGAAACTGCTGAGCACAATACCCAACGAGCTTGCCTCCAACTGCAAATCTGTTCCGATCGACGTCAAGGCGACACTGATCACCATCCGGTCGAGATAGGCAATATTCCAGCCGATGAAAAGCAGCAAAAGGATAAAGTAGTTGTTTCGCGCCAAAACGGTAATACGGCTCATCATATCCCCCCATTTACTCGCCTTTTTTGATAAATCGTCCGTTCTTCACCAAACGGAATTCACCGTTTCGGACAACGGGAGACCCATTCACAAAAACGTGGTGGAAGCCAATCGCTACCTCTGAGGGCAAGTCATATGTCGCGACGTCCGCAACCATTTTCGGATCGAAGACGACAAGGTCGGCAAACGCTCCTTCACGAATCATCCCGCGATCCTTCAAACCGAGTTTTTTCGCCGGAAAAGAGGTCATCTTCCGTACGGCGTCTTCGAGGGATAGCACTTTCTCCTCCCGCGTATAGTGACCGAGTACCCTGGCGAAAGTGCCAAAGTAGCGAGGGTGCGTTTTTCCTGGGTCAGGAATCCCGTCTGATCCGATCATTGTTTCAGGCTGCTTCATAATAAAGCGAACGTCATCTTCGCTCATCATAAATACCACCATCGTGGCGATCCCTTCCTCCTCGATCAACGTATCGCACAAGGCGGACACAGGATCCTGGCCGCGCACTCGTGCAATCTCCTCAATGCTTTTGCCTTCTAATTCTTTATGGTATTTGGCCGAGGCGACAAACACCTGATCCCAACCGGTACTTTTGGCGAAATTCTCCCAGCCGGGTATCCCGTGTTCCATATCGTGCTGAATCTTCCGCCTGTTCTCGGGATCGCGAAGCCGTAACAGCATCTCCTGCACGCCTCCCTCGTGGCACCAGGGGGGCAGCACAGCGGAGAGCAGCGTACTTCCCGCTGTGTACGGATACAGATCCATGTCAACGTCAATGCCGTCTGCTCTCGCCTGCCTGATCATTGGTACGGTGATCTTCGGCTTGCCCCAATTTTTCTTGCCAGCCGCCTTATGATGGGAGATTTGCACCGGAATATCGGCGCTCCGCCCGATCGTGATGGATTCCTCCACCGCTTCTACGACCAGGTCAGACTCGTTGCGCATGTGAGTCGTATAAATGCCGCCCCGCTCCCGGACCACACGACAGAGCTCAACCAGTTCTTCCGTGGAACAGAACACACCGGGCGGATAAATCAAGCCGCTGGAGAGTCCGAATGCTCCCTGTTCCATGGTATCGGCGAGGAGATTCTTCATCGTTTCCATTTCTTCCGATGTCGGAGGGCGCTTGTCAAAACCCATCGCGGCAATGCGGACGGCTCCATGTCCCACCAATGGGACCAGATTGGTGACCATCCCCCTCGAGGTGGAGACCTGCCCATATTCGGAGAGCGAATGCCAGCTCCAATCAATATCGCCAAAGAGACTGCTCACATACTGCTTCAGCAAATGAGCGTTTTTGGGGTTGACGGGATAAGCGCTCATGCCGCAATTGCCAATTACTTCCGTTGTCACTCCCTGCATCAATTTTCCTTTCGACAATTCCGGAACAAACGGCGCATTGTCGGAATGCGTGTGAATGTCGATAAAACCGGGTGCGACCGCAAGTTCCCGCACGTCGATCTCTTCATCGGCGGAAAACCCGGACACGTTTCCGATTCGCTCGATACGATCTCCGCTGATGGCGATATCTGCGGCATACCAGGAATTACCGGTCCCGTCATAGACGCGACAATTGCGCAAAATTCTGTTCATTTCATACACCCCGCTCTCTATAGATTGGACACTGCTCGGCAAATCATCTCGCCCAGGAAATCGCGAACCTTTCGATGCTGCGTCAGAATTTCTTCCCCCTCATGGCATTGTCAAAGCTGAAACAATTCCTTCGTCGGTACTTGGAAAAGGTACAGGTCTCATGGGCAAGCGTACCAATGACAATTCCCCACTTGTCACATCATCCATTTTTGAAGTTTAAACTTCGATATTATTAAAACTTAGAAGCCTTCGCTCCTTTGGTGATATTATACGATCAGAAAAATATCATTTCAATACGGAATATTAATAAATTTCTGACTTTTGCTTTGTAAACACAAAAAACCCTCTCCTGACAAGGCGCAGAGAGTCGATCCACTGCTTAATGTTTCTGAATTTTTGTCTCGTTCCACTGCATACCGATGAATTAATCAATCGTTTAACAGAGATATTCGAGATTCCGCACGTAGATTTTGATGGCAAATTACGGGGGAGGATCCAGATCATCGCCATCGTGCCCGCGACGGGATATTTCCTCGCACGGCTCAAGCAATACAACCTTGATATCATCCGCTTATGATAATCTCATGACAACGTCATATGATGTCCAATCCCTTTTTGTACATCATGCGCATACTGGGAAACCGATGATTCATCGATGCCGTGTGAGGTGTTCCAGAGTACTTCGTATCAGCCAACTGCTGGATGCGATAGATGCCCATAAGGTGTAAATGGAAGGCGCCATCCTAACTCATTACATCCTTTTACAACTGAGGATTTTACAAACCTTCCTTGCCCATCCCCAGTTGCACCAGCAGAAGCAGGGTCACCCTTTTATTTTTCAGTTCTGAATTACCATCACAAATACCTTGCAATGAGCCGAACCAACTATGCCGGCAGCTCCGTCAAGTTTGTAAGATGCAAAAATCTCTCGTTCCCATAGATGTGATGAATCACATCCTTGTCCTGACCGATTGCGGCTGCAAGAAATGTAATTCCTTTCCGTTCGTATTCGGCAATGGTCAGCTGTATTGAGCATGCTGTTATCTTTATCGAACGCTCTTAATCCAATTGACAGGGTTTGAGTATGTTGCAATAAATATGGCGATTTTTCAGTGATTAACTTATTCGGGTCGCGTTTTGTATTCATAGGCATCATCTCTTTTCACTTCCGACTTTTGGAAAATAAAACTACCTATCATTTTGCCCAAATGAATAGGAAAATCCCATAAAGACGCGAGGTATAGAAAAAAAGGATGCGGTCGCTCCCCTGTGGAGTCGGCCGCTTCCTTTTGCAACCAGAATTGAAATATTCGGTTTTAGACGAGGAGCTACTCAGTAGTCAAAGTATCACCCCCGAGATTTTTTTAACAAAGATGATTGAAACTCAAATAATAACGAACATTTTCCTTCGACACACCAAAAACATTCGTGATTCAGAAGAACTCGTTTTCTTGGATTTTAGCTAACCGTAGAAACTCAGGTACCCTGTTCTTTTTGCGAAAAAGATAAGTTACAAAAGATCCGTTCTCAGGATCATTCGTATGGTTTGGACCGAACCCGCTGACAAACAATACACCCTCGTCGGACCCTCTCTCGTGAGCAAACATTTCTACTTGCTCTAAGGCTCTTTTGCTAAAATCGATTCCTGTCACGAGAAAATCGTTTTCCAAAAGAAAGTCTCCCTTTGAAACTTATGCTTGCGGACTCATTCTCAAACTAGAGTTTATTTGATACAGTACTGGTATCATATAGAATAGGATATAACGTCAATTACAAAGGAGAGAAGTGTATGCCGGTTAATCCTTATTTGACTTTCAATGGAAACTGTCGAGAAGTAGTAGAATATTACGCCGATGTGTTTGGAACGGAAAAACCGCAAGTCATGACTTTTGGAGATGCCCCTCCTAATCCGGAATATTCTCTTCCTGATGAAGCAAAATCGCTAGTCATGCATACGAATATCACTGTTTGTGGAACCAACATCATGTTCTCTGATGTATTTCCTGGTTTGCCTTTTCAAGCAGGTAACAACTTCAGCCTAGCCATTGTCCATGATAATGTGGATGAAATGAAATCTTACTTTGAAAAGCTGAAGGCAGATGGAAAGGTACGCATGGAGTTGCAAGAAACCTTCTGGAGCAAATTGTACGGCAGCGTGGTAGATAAGTTTGGGATGGAGTGGCAATTTAACTACGCTAGTTGCGAAGTGGATCAATAGAATGGATAAGAAGACGCCTTCCTTTGTGAGGGTGTTTTTTTGTTGGCGGACAAGAAAAAAATGCGCTGGCAAAGTGATGACTCCTATGTTTGTTCTATACGAAGTGTTGTTCGTGCAAAAAAGAAAAGACATCGAGATCTCGATGCCTTGGGAACATTCTTAAAACTTGATGCATATCTTCCCGAAATAAGATGCGCTCGCAAAATGCTGGAAGGCTTCAATCGATTGCTCAAAGGCGAATACCTTATCTACAACTGGCCGTAACCTGTGCTTTGCAATAGCTGCGTTCATCGACTCAAACATTTCACGGCTACCGACATTGATCGCTTGTAGGCGTGCTTTTCTTATGATCGCCGGAATTATCGCCAGACCTTCGATTTGAAAACCAGAGAGCCCACCGATGATGCTGATCTGCCCTCCTACTCGTAACGCTGACAGTGAACGGTTTAATGTCGTGGCTCCGCCGAGATCTACGATATGATCAGCTCCCTCGCCATTTGTAAGGTCCAGAACGACCTGCTCCCATTCCGGTGTATGCGTGTAGTTGATCCCGTGGTCGGCTCCTATTCCTTTCGCTCGCTCCAGCTTTTCATCACTACTTGAAGTGACGATGACCGTTGCACCTGCGAGCTTGGCGAACTGCAGGGCGAACAGAGAGACGCCACCCGTTCCTTGCACGACAACCGTCTCCCCCGGCTTGACTTTGCCTTCTTCGACAATTGCATGCCATGCAGTTACCCCAGCGCACGGAAGCGTCGCTGCTTCTTCGTCTGTCAAATGCCCCGGAACCCGAACCAATCCCTCCTCTGGCAAGACGACATACTCGGCAAGCAGTCCATCTAAAGGGCTGCCTAACGAGCTACTCCAATTTGCTTTCGTTGGCTTACCAGATATCCAGCTCTGTGTGAAAATGCCGCTTACCCGTTCGCCGATTCGAAATCGAGACGTTTGTTCACCCAAGTCCACCACTTCACCAACACCATCTGAAACGGGAATGAGTGGTGCTTGCAAGTCCGGATTATAAAATCCATCGATGACGCCTACATCACGCGAATTAAGAGCGACTGCCTTCATTTTAATCAACACCTCTCCACGGCCGGGAATCGGCATTGGTCGCTCCGTCAGCTTTACATGGTCGAGTCCAAATCCACCAGTAATTTCATATGCTTTCATGCTTGATCTCTCCTTCACAATCGTTATAGACATAAATTAATACATGAACTAAAATTTAGTAAGTAGGCACTTTAAAGTCTACTGGGAACCTACAGGTGCATAGGGGGTACACACACATTGACATCTCCGATTAAAGCGAATCAACCTGACATCTCTTTGACGGTATGTTCATACAGCAGAGTACTTGAAATTATCTCGAATAAATGGTCCGCACTTGTCATTTACGCACTAGAAGATGGTAGTGTGCGATATGGAGAGATGTCTCGTCGCATTGATGGAATTTCCAAGAAGATGTTGACACAAACCTTGCGACAGCTCGAGCGAGACGGGTTGGTACACCGCGAGTTGATTCCGTCCATGCCTCCTATTGTGGAATACTCACTGACTTCACTTGGCCAATCCCTCATCCAACCCATGCATGAATTGAAACGATGGACGAATGAACATTACGCCATGGTCGAACAAGCGCGAGCGGAGTACGATAAAAATATAGCCAATGAGTAAGTACAATCAGATAAAAGCATGACTTCGTTCCAAAGGTACTTCGGGAACAAGAGACATGCTTTTTTCTGTTTCCTATCTTCGATGGGGCCTGATCCGCTCAGGAAAAAACAAAAGACACCAACCCTTTGTTGGTGCCTTTCATCTGTTTCGAATCAGAAGTCCTCCTTACTGGCCGGGAAAACCTCCTCTATATGCGAATCTTACCTCTCCGATCTGGACAGGCTGCCTGCCAACCGGGCTTTCCAATACGAGTGTCTCACGGGGGGCCGTCAACAATAATTGCCTGCCAATGGGAGATAAGAATGATATTCGATTGTGATCGGGATCAATATCTGTGGGAAAAACAACAGTAAATAACTCTTCGTAGTCGTCTTCTTCAAAATGGACTTTTACACTGCTGCCTAGCAGCGTCACATTCTCCAGGCTTTCTGACAAAGCTCCATCGTCTTTTGCCAAAATCTCTTCTAACGTCTCCCTGTAACGCCTGACGAGAGCGTCTATCATTTGTTTTTCTTTTCCATTGCTGCGTACATAATGATCAAAAAAAAGTGAATATTGTTCGTCAAAAAAGACTAATTGTTGAATCAACTGTTCCCGGGTAGCATTCATGATTCTATGGTTCATAATAAATGTCACCCCCTATTTGCTTTTCATAACTGCGTTTGACGGATTTGATGTCTTTCATTGCCATTCCTCCTCAAAAAAATAGACCCGTCGAACCGGGACTTCCCACCATTTTATCAGGAATTTCCTGCCGTTTCCATTCCGCCTGTGAAATTGCGGGGAACAAAAAAACCTCATCTTGTAGTCAGATGAGGTTTGCTTGCTTATTGGATATACGTTGTGATCTCGCTAACCTCTTTACGAGGGAGCTTTTTCGGTGCATCTTGAGGATGTCCGAGTGCAATGACCATGTTCATTTGTTTTTCATCAGAGATGTTCAGGAAGCTTCTGATTTTATCCGATGCCAGCAGGACCGGACCTGTCATCGGGCATGTTCCCAATCCTTTTGCATAAGCCGCCAGCATCAGATTTTGGGTAGCCAGGCAGCTGCTCTTGATGCCTTCTTCTTCCCAAACGGATTCAGGAACCAGTTGGATCGGTTCGAAGATTTTTTCGCGGAATTTCGATTGGTAAGGAGTAGCCAAGCAAATGATGAGTGCAGGTGCATTCGAGAAAGCTGTTGCGTAAGGTCCAAACGAGCGGGTCAGCAGTTTTGCTTCCTTTTCAAATCCTTTTTCCGTTGCAGCAGCTGCTTTTTCATGCAGAGCATCCCAAGTGAGCTGCTCGATTTCCTTGATTTTATCTTTGTTCGTAATAACGATGAATTCCCATGTTTGTGAATTCGTGTCACTTGGCGCGTACCGGGCGCAATCCAGAATGTCGTTGATGTCTTCGATCGACACATCCTGTTCGGTAAATTTACGTACGCTGCGTCTTCCGTGAATAATATCTTTTAGTGCAAAAAAATCCATGTAGAGTGCTCCTTTTGTTTATTTACACGTTTACCATTATAACGTAAAACTTTTGAATGTCGAAACTACTCTTTCGGAACATCCGTGATTAATGCAAGTATGCAAACAAAGTAACGACGTCAAGAAGCATCGAGGTGTCACTAGAGATCCCTCGATGCTTCTTATACTCGCTGTTTTGCCATCACTTGAATACCGGCCATATACCAGGTGTCTCCTGACCCACATACCAGACAGCAGCGCCTTTCAACTTGTACTTGTTCACCAGCTCCAGTCTTTGTTTCATCGACATTTCATCCTCGATCCAGATCTGATGTTTTTCTCCATTCTCGGTGAACTCGACGTAATTTTGTTTTATTTTGTCGTCCCATTTCTTGGTCAGCTTTTTCTCTGCGAGCAGCTGTTCTGTTTCAATCATGTTGCGGTCAAAGCGAATCAATTGGTTCGTTTGGAGATTTGTGACCCATTCCCTCGTGTAGAAAGGTATAGCGAAGAGGATTTTTTCAGATGGAACGTCTTTTAACAAGAGCTGCAAACCTTCTTCCACCCACTGTATGGAGGCTACAGATCCCACCTTTTCTCCTCCACCCAGATCTTGATCATAGCCC
>JARDZO010000235.1 GCA_029240815.1 Brevibacillus sp. | reverse complement strand
AGTTGAAGGAGGTGTAAGGAAGATGGCAGTACCTCAACGGAGAACTTCCAAAACCCGTAAAAGAATGCGTCGTACGCACTTCAAATTAGAGATTCCAGGCATGATCAAATGCGACAATTGCAGCGAATACAAGCTTGCGCATCGCGTTTGCCCAAGCTGCGGTCACTACAAAGGTGTGAAAGTAGCGAAGTAAGATCCGCTGCTCAAAAAGGCAAGGTGAGAAATCACCTTGTCTTTTTTTATGTGCAAAAACGCAGAGCGCACAAACGGATAATGAGGGGAATATTAGTCAAAGAAAATCATTGATTGATAAAATTACTTACAAATACTTAAAATTACTTATTTTTACTTGCGAGTATTCCGCGAATGACTTACAATAAGCTTGAAATGAGTCGGTTGCACATGGATGGAGTGGAAGCTGATGTATCAAGAAGAGAGGCTCGCAGCCATCTTGCACTATTTACAGGACCATCAGCGGATAAGTGTACAGGACGTGGTAGAGCAGTTCGGAGTCTCCCGAGATACGGCAAGGCGAGATATTGTGAAGCTGGAGGAACAGGGACAGATTCTCCGTACTCGAGGCGGGGCTATTTTGCCCACGCTATCCAAGAAGAGTTATTCCTACCAGGAGCGCATGCAGCTGGATCTGACGGGAAAGCGAAGCATTGCAGGCATAGCGGCAGGTCTGGTCAAGAATGGCGACTACTTGCTGCTGGATGCGTCTACCACTGTTCAGCTCACCATCGAATCCTTGGAAACAACGGATCACGTTATCATCACCAGCTCACTCGCAGCAGCTTCTAGTCTCGCTGGCAAAAAGGGCTTTCAGGTGAAGCTGCTAGGTGGAGACGTCCATCCCGAAGATCAATATGCGTACGGTTCTCGTACGATTGATAACCTCTCCGATTACCATGTCGACAAGCTGTTTATCGGGGCATGCGGCATCACCCCCCTCGGACTTGTTTCACCGTCAGAGGAATCCGGCTATTTGATCAAGGAAATGATGAAACGAGCAGATCAGGTCATCGTGCTGGCGGATCACTCCAAATTCGGCAAGTCGATGCTGTATCGGGTGGCGGAGCTGCACCAGCTGGACATCATCGTGACAGACCAAAAACCGAATGAAGATCTGGTCGAAGCATTGCTGCGCCATGAAGTCGAGCTTCTGGTAGCAGAGGACATACACGAATAAGCGGGTAAACTTCACTTGGCTGGCGTGATTTGCTTTGAATAGCGTGACAGCGAGTGAATTTATCAGAGGAAGTCCTTCTTTTACGAAGGGCTTTCTCTTTTTTGTAAGGTTGTCCTCGGATATAGGACGAGACCATAGTGCCATTTTCACCAACTTTGCTTGTAATTCAGGGAAACCTCCCTTATACTTTGTTTGGTACCAGGTATTAAAGACTGATCGCAATCATAGATAGAAATACATGAATCTTTCTGGGGGGGTGTCGAGCATCGCCCGCTTGCCGAAAAAAGATCGCCAGACTCGATTGGTTCAATCATTGCAAGAAAATCCTTTTGCGACTGACGAGGATCTGGCCGAGTTATTTCAGGTCAGTATTCAAACAATACGTTTAGATCGATTGGAATTAGGGATACCGGAGTTGCGAGAGCGGATCAAATCGGTGGCAGAGAAAAGTCTGGACCCGGTAAAGTCACTCGGGATCGATGAAGTCATTGGTGAGATCATCGATCTGCAGCTTGATTCCCAGGCGATTTCCGTTTTGGAAATCAGAGAAGAGCACGTCTTTTCACGAACACAAATTGCTCGTGGACACTACATATTTGCTCAAGCCAACTCATTGGCTGTGGCAGTCATCAATGCGGATGTGGCATTGACAGCGACGGCGAGGATTCGCTTCGTTCGACCTGTGCGTGCGGGTGAAAAGCTGGTTGCGAAGGCAGTGGTACGGAGTCGAAACGGCGATGAGTGCAAAGTACGCGTAGAGACAAAAGTGCAAGGCGAACTGGTCTTTACCGCAACGTTCCGCGTCGTCGGAATGTCAGGTGTCACATAAACAGCGTGGTTGAAAACTAAGGAGGAGACTCGGTTGCGAATTGCAGTGGATGCGATGGGCGGAGACAACGCACCGCGCAGTACGGTGCAGGGAGCGTTGGCTGCCATCAAGGAAAATCCATCCTTAACAGTTGTTTTGGTGGGAGATGAACAAGGCATTCGGAGCCATCTGCCGGGCGAGATTCCGGCAAACATAGAGATTGTACCTACTTCAGAAGTTATTGAAACGGATGATGAACCCGTGAAGGCAGTGCGAAGGAAGAAAAACTCTTCCCTCGTAGTAGCAGTTCAAATGGCACGTGAAAATTTGGTGGATGCCGCGATATCGGCAGGAAACACCGGTGCGCTCATGACGGCAGGATTGTTATATGCAGGCCGTATGGAAGGGATCGAACGTCCAGCTCTGGCTGCCTTTATCCCGAACATTAAAGGACGCGTGACATTGACTTTGGATGTCGGTGCCAACATGGACGCAAAACCGGATCATTTGTTGCAATATGCGCTAATGGGCAGTCTCTATGCGGAGCGCGTGCTTGGCTTTGATCGGCCAACAGTAGGGCTGCTGAATGTTGGAACAGAAGAGGGCAAAGGGAACGAGTTGACCAAAGCTGTTTTTCCGCTGCTTGCTGAGACAGATCTGAATTTCGTCGGAAACGTAGAAGCTCGCGACGTCCTTCAAGGGGCTTGCGATGTTCTCGTCTGCGACGGATTTGTAGGAAATGTTTTGTTAAAAGCTGTCGAAGGTTCTGCTTCCACAATCTTTTCGCAGTTGAAGCAGGAGTTTACTTCCAGCCTGATTAATAAGGTAGGAGCGGCAATTCTCAAGCCAGGATTGATTCGCTTTAAAAAACGCATGGACTATGCGGAATACGGTGGAGCACCACTGCTTGGCTTGCGCAGCCCTGTCATCAAAGCGCACGGTTCGTCTGATGAAAAGGCGATCAAGAATGCGATTGCCAGTGCTGCTCGCTTTGTGAAACAGGACGTCAACGAAATAATTGCCCAAGCACTACAGAAAAATAGTACGGGAGAAAGCGAGTGAAGCAGATGAATGGCAAACGTTCAGTAGGTATTTTGGCAACTGGCTCCTACACCCCTGATCGGGTGTTGTCCAACTTTGATCTGGAGAAAATGGTGGATACTTCGGATGAGTGGATCGTATCGCGTACGGGCATTCGTGAACGTCGCATTAGTTCACCGGATCAAGCATCTTCTGACCTAGCGTACGAGGCTGCTAAAAAGGCATTGAAAAACGCAAACCTGAGTCCAGAACAATTGGACTTGATTATTGTCGCAACCGTGACACCAGACACGATGTTTCCATCTACGGCTTGCATTTTGCAGGATAAACTAGGAGCGACTCGGGCGGCAGCCATGGATTTATCAGCGGCTTGCACCGGCTTCTTGTATGGAATCACGACAGCGACCCAGTTTATCTCCAATGGCCTTTACAAATACGTGCTCGTCGTAGGTGTAGAGAGTCTTTCTAAAATCACAAACTACAAAGATCGTAATACATGCGTACTGTTCGGGGACGGCGCAGGTGCAGCTATCATTGGTGAAGTCCAAGATGGCTTCGGCTTCCAATCCTTTGAACTGGGTGCTGACGGATCGGGTGGACCATTGCTCTGCATGCCAGCAGGTGGTTCCCGTATTCCGGCATCCAATGAATCGGTAGAAAACGACCTGCACTACCTTGCGATGGCAGGCGGAGAAGTTTTCAAATTCGCTGTGCGCGTGATGAATTCTGCGACAGAAGCGGTACTGAACAAGGCTGGCTTGTCAAAGGACGACATTGATCTTTTGGTGCCACATCAGGCGAACAAGCGCATCATCGATTCGGCTGTACAGCGCTTTGGATTGAACGAAGACAAGGTAGTCATTAACCTTGACCGTTATGGTAACATGTCATCGGCTTCGATTCCGGTTGCTTTGGATGAAGCTGTTCAGGCTGGGCGCGTGAAAGAAGGCGACCATTTGGTTCTCGTAGGTTTCGGAGGAGGTTTGACTTGGGGGGCAACACTCCTGAAATGGTCGACCACACCTGCGGAAGGGAGCGGGAAGTAATGGGGAAAGTAGCATTCGTTTTTCCTGGTCAAGGCTCGCAATTCGTAGGCATGGGCCAGGCCCTTGCAGAGCAATCCGAGGCTGCACGCCTCGTGTTTCAACAAGCTGATGAAGCACTTGGCTTTTCGTTATCGGGTCTGTGCTTTGAAGGTCCTGAGGAAGAGCTTCGTTTGACAGCGAATACCCAGCCGGCGATTTTGACCGCGAGTGTTGCTGTTTTGGCAGCTTTTCAAGAAAAACAGCCAAGCTTTCAACCGGATTATGTAGCTGGTCACAGCTTGGGTGAATACTCCGCGCTGGTTGCAGCAGGAGCGCTTTCTTTTGCAGATGCGGTGAAGACCGTCCGTGCCCGCGGACAATTCATGGAAGAGGCAGTTCCCGCAGGTGAAGGCGCGATGTCTGCTGTCCTGAACATGGATCGTGCAGCTTTGCATGCTGTATGTGAAGAGGTGACGGCGTCCGGACATCCGGTGCAGCTGGCAAACATGAACTGTGCAGGCCAGATTGTGATTTCTGGTTCGGCAGAAGGTGTGAAACTCGCAGGTGAAAAAGCGAGGGAAGCAGGAGCAAAACGTGTACTCCCGCTCAATGTTAGCGGACCGTTCCACTCCAGTCTGATGCAGCCTGCTGCTGACAAGCTTCATGCTGTTTTAACAGGTGTCACCGTACAGGATGCCAAAATTCCTGTCGTCGCCAATGTATCCGCAAGACCTGTATCGGAAGCACAGACGATCGTGGACAGTCTGGTTCAACAAGTGTCTGCTCCCGTTCTTTGGGAGGACTCGGTCCAGTGGATGGTAGAACAAGGGGTAACGACCTTCGTTGAAATTGGCCCGGGTAAAGTACTGGCTGGTTTGATCAAGAAGATTGCGCCTGCCGAGACGACGATTATTTCGGTGCAAGATATGGATTCATTGACAGAGCTGTTGAACGGAGGGGTACTATGCTAGCAGGAAAAACAGCCCTGGTCACAGGTGCATCCCGCGGGATCGGTCGTGCGATCGCATTGAAGCTGGCCGAAGCTGGTGCAAATGTTGTGGTTAACTACGCGGGTAGCGAAGCAGCTGCTGCGGAAACCGTTGCTTCCATCAAAGAATTGGGACGCGATGCCATTATGGTACGTGCGAATGTCTCCCAGACAGAGGAAGTAGGCGAGATGTTCAAGGCTGCTCTCGATCATTTCGGGGCGATTGATATCCTCGTCAACAACGCGGGTATTACCCGCGACAATCTCCTGATGCGCATGAAAGAAGACGAGTGGGACGACGTCATTGCGACCAACCTCAAGGGTGTGTTTAATTGCCTGAAAGCAGCTACGCGCCCGATGATGAAACAACGCTCGGGCAAGATTATCAACATCACTTCGGTTGTCGGTGTGCTCGGGAATCCGGGACAGGCAAACTACGTTGCTGCAAAAGCAGGTGTCATCGGTTTGACCAAGACTGCAGCACGTGAGCTGGCTACTCGTGGAATTACTGTGAACGCGGTAGCACCTGGCTTTATCGATACGGAAATGACGTCTGTCCTTTCCGAAGATGTGAAGTCCAGTATGATGGGGCAAATTCCATTGGGAAGATTGGGACAGACAGATGATATTGCTTCGGTTGTCCTGTTCCTGGCATCTGATGCTGCGAATTACATGACAGGCCAAACCCTTCACGTAGATGGCGGTATGTACATGTAGTCATAGGTTTGAAAGAGTCTTCCAGACCAGATACAGCGTGGATTTCTCCTCTTATCTATAAACTGGTTTTTTGGAAGCTCATCCACTATAATACGGGAGAGGGGGTGAAGCAAGATGGCAGATACATTGGAACGTGTGAAGAAAATCATCGTCGATCGTCTGGGTGTAGATGAGTCCAAAATTACTTTGGAAGCTTCTTTCAAAGAAGACCTGGGCGCTGACTCCCTGGATGTAGTAGAACTCGTAATGGAACTCGAAGATGAGTTTGATTTAGAGATTTCTGACGAAGATGCTGAAAAGATCACTTCTGTAGGTGAGGTTGTAAAATACATAGAATCTCAGAAGTAGATCCATCAGTTGGAAGTCCCGTATCATACGGGACTTCTCCTTCATTACCAAGTGTACATACCTGCAAACGCAACGTTCATGATTGGATATTTGGAGTAAACAGTAGCAGATTGCTGACTTTTATATAGAGGTGATCGTAATGAAAAGAAGAGTGGTGATTACCGGCGTTGGAGTCATCTCCCCGGTGGGAAATGACGCGCAGACCTTCTGGAACAGTTTATTGGAAGGAAAATCAGGCATTGATCGCCTGACTGCATTTGACGCTTCAGAATATCCGACGCAGATCGCGGGGGAAGTCAAAGATTTCAACCCTGAGCTGTACATGGATAAAAAAGAAGTTCGACGTACAGACCGATTCGTTCAATTTGGATTAGCTGCTGCAAAAATGGCGATTGAAGACGCCAAGCTGGAAATTACAGCTGAAAATGCGGAGCGAGTGGGTGTATACATCGGGTCCGGGATTGGTGGCCTGTCCACGTGGGAAGAACAGCATACGGTATTGCTGGAGAAAGGTCCACGACGCGTCAGTCCATTCTTTATTCCTATGCTGATCGCAAACATGGCTTCGGGCGCAGTCTCCATTCAATATGGAGCAAAAGGTCCGACATCCAGTGCGATTACAGCGTGCGCGACAGGTACCAATGCAATCGGTGACGCGTTGCGCTTGATCCAGTTTGATCATGCGGATGTGATGATTGCGGGTGGTGCTGAAGCAACCGTACGCCCAATGGCATTCGCGGGCTTTTGCTCGGCCAAAGCCATGTCGACCCGCAATGATGAGCCTCAAAAAGCAAGCCGTCCTTTTGACAGTGACCGCGATGGTTTCGTCATGGGGGAAGGCGCTGGCGTAGTCATTCTGGAAGAACTGGAGCATGCGAAAAAGCGTGGAGCAACGATCATCGCTGAAGTGATCGGGTATGGCATGAGTGCAGACGCGCATCACATCACGTCTCCATCTCCAGGTGGCGAAGGTGCAGCACGTTGCATGACCAATGCTCTGAAAGATGCTGGCATCGATCCGACTGAAGTGGATTACATTAATGCGCACGGTACATCCACCGATCAAGGTGACATCGCGGAAACGCAAGCAATCAAATTGGTTTTTGGTGAACATGCTTACAAGCTTGCAGTCAGCTCGACCAAGTCGATGACTGGCCACTTGCTTGGTGCTACAGGCGGAATTGAAGCGATTGCTTCTGCTTATGCACTGCGTGATCAAATCCTGCCGCCAACGATCAATTTGGAAAATCAAGATCCGGAGTGTGACCTGGATTACGTGCCGAATCATGCACGGAAGGCGAAAGTGGATGTGGCTGTTTCCAATACCTTTGGATTTGGCGGCCACAATGCTACGGTCATCTTGAAACGATACGAAGCATAAATGAGTCCTACTGATAGAATGAGTAGGAAGTCTCCTGGAATGGTGGTGAGGGTGATGAATTTTGCACAGCTGCAAGAGAATATAGGCGTACGCTTTCATGACGAGAGTGTGCTGCGGCAGGCATTCACCCATTCTTCCTACGTGAACGAGCAACGCGGAAAGCGGATACAAGACAATGAACGGCTGGAGTTTTTAGGAGATGCTGTCCTCGAATTGACAGTTTCCCAGTTTTTGTACAAAACATTTCCCAAAATGAGTGAAGGGGAAATGACGAAGCTTCGAGCAGCCATTGTTTGTGAACCGTCTCTGGTGAAGTTTGCTGAGCTGCTGAATTTCGGCGATCTCGTTCTGCTGGGAAAAGGGGAAGAGCTGACGGGTGGACGTCAGAGACCTGCCTTGCTAGCGGACGTTTTTGAAGCATTTGTAGGCGCCCTTTATTTGGATCAAGGGGTGGATGCAGTATTTACCTTTATGGAGAAATACGTCTATCCTCGGGTAGATAAAGGAGAGTTTGCCCAGGTAACCGACTTCAAGAGCCAGTTGCAGGAATTTGTTCAACAAGACAATCTGGGAGACATCCAATATCGCATCGTCGAAGAAAAAGGACCAGCTCATAATCGAGAGTTCGTTTCTGAAGTTCTCTTGAACAATCGTTCGCTGGGTGTCGGCTCTGGCCGCTCCAAAAAGGAAGCGGAACAGCAGGCAGCTGCGCGGGCTTTGGTCAAGCTGGGAGATAAATAAGAAGATGCAAAAGGGGGGCTGCACCAACTCTAGCCGAGTGGTGTGGCTTTCTCTTTTCCTCCGCGTAATCAACGGGAAATTACTGCGAGACGTACTCTTCTATGTTACACTTATGACGATATGACGAAGCAGCTGATTGTAGTAAGCTCCTGTCCGATACAGGGGCTTCTTTTCGAGCATTGTCCGCTAGCTGGGATGCTATCAATCTCATTTTCATGAGGTGGACATGTTTCAAGCCATATGTCGGATGGGCTGTTAAGGGAGGACCGTCAGTATGTATTTAAAACGCCTGGAACTGGCAGGATTTAAGTCCTTTGCCGACCGGACGGAACTGGAATTTGTACCAGGAGTGACAGCGGTAGTAGGCCCGAATGGAAGCGGAAAGAGTAATGTTTCCGATTCAATCCGTTGGGTATTAGGCGAGCAGAGCGCCAAGTCTCTACGCGGAGCAAAGATGGAAGATATCATTTTTGCTGGTAGTGACACCCGCAAGCCCGTGAATTTTGCCGAAGTGACCCTCACGTTGGACAATACGGACCGTTCTCTCGATGTGGAGTATTCGGAAGTCTCGGTTACCCGCAGAGTATATCGCTCCGGCGACAGTGAGTATTACATAAACAACAGATCCTGCCGTCTGAA